>NZ_JBEPEH010000016.1:0-260136 GCF_040300725.1 Dactylosporangium sp. NPDC000244 | reverse complement strand
CGAGGACGCCGTCTCACGTCAGTCCTCACAGGACAAGCGGCCAAAGCGTTCCTCGGGAGCTCCCGATGACAAAAGAAGGTAATGCCATCAGCGGCTGCCGTGGTCGCAGGCCCGCAACACGACGGCCGAGCTCGAAGGCGGGGAGCAGAGACCACGCCCGCGTCCGGGCCTCGGCTCGCGAACGTCGTCGTGGGCGAGCCGGAGCCGTCGAAGCATGCGCCAGGACCGAGAAACGCGAATAAGACGATTTATCCGGATTTATCGGTATCAAGGCGAATCCAAGGACAGCCAGGCGAGCCGTGCGCAGGGTTGCGTAAATGAGTTTGCGGCGTAAAGTTCTTTACATGACCCCCGTCGATGATGATGCGCCGCCCGCCTCGGCCGCTGAATCGCTCGCGCTCATCCACAAGGAACAGGCCAACGCGGCCAAGACCATCGCGCTCAACCCGCTGCTCTACTACGTGCCGTGGGGGCTGGCCTGGCTCATCGGGTTCGGGCTGCTGTTCCTGCGCTACGGCCCCGACGGCCGGGTCTTCGTGAACCTCCCGGCCTGGCTCCCGCTCGCCACGCTCTTCGTGCTCATGGCCCTTGCCATGTTCAGCACGATCCTGGTGAGTGTGGTCCGCGGGCGCGGCGTCGAGGGGCGGTCGTCGTGGCAGGGCTCGGCGTACGGGTTCGCGTGGTTCTTCGCGTTCACCGGCCTCGGCATGACGATGAGCCACTTCTCGAAGCTGCTCCCCGAGCCCGAGCGCGGCCTGCTCTGGGCCTGCGCGTCCGTGGGGCTCGTCGCCGCCATGTACATGTGCGGCGCCGCGATCTGGGTCTCCCGCGACATGTTCGTCTTCGGGGCCTGGCTCACCGTCATCAACATCGTCGGCGTCGCGGCCGGGGCCGGCTGGCACTCGCTCGTCATCTCCCTCGGCGGGGGCGGCGGCCTGATCCTGCTCGGGGTCCTGTTCCAGATCCGGGGCAAGCGTGAGTGAGCTGGACCCGGTGATCCACGTGCAGGCACGCCTGCGGATCATGGCCGCGCTGTCGAGCCTCGGCGACTGCGACCGGATGACGTTCCCGCGACTGCAGCAGCTGCTCGACATGACGGCCGGCAACCTCTCGGTACACCTGACGAAGCTCGAACAGGCCGGCTACGTCGAGGTCGTGAAGTCGTTCCGGGGCCGCACCCCGACCACCTCGGCCGGCCTCACCAACCGCGGCCGGGTCGCGTTCGAGGACTACACCAGCGCCTTACGAGCACTCATTGACCCACCCAAAGAGGAGTCGTAATGCTCGCCCGCACCATCGAGGTCAGCCGCCGC
The DNA here is from genome assembly GCF_040300725.1 of Dactylosporangium sp. NPDC000244. NCBI lineage: Bacteria > Bacillati > Actinomycetota > Actinomycetes > Micromonosporales > Micromonosporaceae > Dactylosporangium > Dactylosporangium sp. NPDC000244. The sequence continues at coordinate 258,823 of NZ_JBEPEH010000016.1, read as the reverse complement.
TACGGCGACACCCTGGCCCTGGACCACGTGTCCCTGGACATCCCGCAGGGCGGCGTCGTCGGCCTGCTCGGGCCCAATGGCGCCGGCAAGTCCACGCTCATCAACCTCCTCGTCGGGCTGCGCCGCCCCAGCAGCGGCACCGTCGAGCTCTTCGGCGGCGACCCGCGCGCCCCGCAGAGCCGCCGCCGCATCGGCGTCACCCCGCAGGAGACGGGCCTGCCGTCCACGCTGCGGGTGCGCGAGTGCGTGGAGTTCGTCGCGCGGCATTTTCCGGATTCGGTACCGCCCGCAGAACTCCTCGCCCGCTTCGACCTCACCGACCTGGCGAGGCGGCAGACGGGCGGCCTGTCGGGCGGGCAGAAGCGCCGCCTGGCCGTGGCCCTGGCCTTCGCCGGCCGCCCGAGCCTGGTGTTCCTGGACGAGCCCACCACCGGCCTCGACGTGCAGGCGCGGCGGGCGCTCTGGGACGCGATCCGGGACTTCGCCGACAAGGGCGGCACGGTGGTACTGACCAGTCACTACCTCGAGGAGATCGAGGCCCTCGCGGACCGGGTCGTGGTCGTCGGCCACGGCCGCGTCCTGGCCGACGACACCGTCGGCGCGATCCGCGCCATGGTCGGCATCCACCGGGTCAGCATCAGCGCCGCCGACCTGCCCGACCTGCCCGGCGTCGTCGGCGTCGAGCAAGCCGACGGGCGCACCTCCCTGCTCACCCCCGACGCCGACCAGCTGGTCCGCGACCTGGTCCACGCCGGCGTGCCCTTCCAGGGCCTCCAGGTGCAGCCGACCACGCTGGAAGAGGCCTTCCTGACCCTGACGAGCACCGGACGGTAGCCGCGATGACCTCCCTGGCCCTCACCCACGCCCGCTTCCGGATCCTCGAGACGATCCGCATCCCCATCGCCGTCGTCGGCGGCGCGTTCTTCCCGGCCGCGTCGATGCTCTTCTTCGTCGTACCGTTCGCCGGCGACAACCCCGAAGGCGCCACGTTCGCCACGGCCTCAATGGTGATGTTCGCGGTGATGACGAGCTGCCTGTTCACCTACGGCGTCGGCGTCTCCGAGGACCGCGCCCAGCCCTGGGACCCGTTCACCCGCACCCTGCCGGCCGGCCCCGCGGCCGCGTTCGCGGGGCGCATCCTGGCCGGCCTGACGTTCATGGCCATCTCGCTGCTGCCGGTGGTCGTCATCGGCTGGCTGTTCACCGCGGCCACCACGAGCGCGACGGGCCTGCTGCTCGCCCTCGGCGCCGTGGTCCTCGGCGCGCTGCCGTTCACGTTCATGGGCCTCGCCATCGGGTACGCGCTGCCGATGAAGGCCGCCCTGGCCGTCGCCCAGATCGTCTTCTTCCCGCTGGCGTTCGGCGGCGGCCTGCTCTCGGCCCCGGGCCAGGCGCCCGGCTTCGTGGAGACGATCGCCCCGTACCTGCCCACCCGCGGCGCGGTCGAGCTGGTCTGGGCCGCGGTCGGCGACTTCCACGTGTCGGCGACCTCGATGCTGTCGCTGGCCGCGTGGACCCTCGTGATGGCCGCCCTGGCCGCGTGGGCCTTCCGCCGCGACGAGGGCGCCCGCTTCAGCTGACGGGGGAGGCGGGAGCACGGTCGAGGAGCCGGAGCAGGTGCTGTGTCACCAGCTCCGGCTCCTCTTCTGCCATGCTGCGTTTCTCGCGCCTCCGGCGCGGGCGGGGGGTTCCCACCCCGCACCCCCCATGCGCGCTCCGCACGCACCGGCCGCGGCGCGCTACCGGGCCATGAGCTCAAGCAGGTGCCGAGTCACCAGCTCGGGCTTTTCTTCCGCCATGAAGTGGCCCGCGTTCACCGTGTCGTGGTCCAGGTCCGTCGCCCAGGCGCTCCAGCGGGCCCGGGCGTCGAAGCCCATCGCGGCGCCCCAGTCCTGCTGCAGCACCGTGACCGGCATCGAGAGCCGCTCGCCCGCGGCCCGGGAGGCCTCGTCGTGCTCGACGTCGACCGTGGCGGTCGCGCGGTAGTCGGCGACGATGGACGGGATCGCGTCGCGGGAGGCCTGGAGGTACCGCTGCCGCATCTCCGGGGGCAGGGAACCGTCGCCCCATGCGTCGAGGAAGTGCCCGAAGAACGCGTCGGGCGCCCCGGCGATGAGCAGCTCCGGCAGCGGGGCCGGGGCCGCCATCAGGAACAGGTGGAAGCCGACGACGCCGGCCGTGCCGCGCAGTACCTCCCAGGAATCCAGCGTCGGCAGCACATCCAGCGCGGCCAGGTGGGTGATGCGGGACGGGTGGTCGAGCCCGGCCCGGATCGCGACGAGGGCCCCGCGGTCGTGCCCGGCGAGCGCGAACCGCTCGAACCCGAGCGCCCGCGCGAGCGCGACGACGTCCTGGGCCATGACCCGCTTGGCGTAGGCGGCGGTACCGTCCGGCTTGTCGCTGTCGCCGTAGCCGCGCAGATCCGGGCAGATGACCATGTGCCCCGCGGCCGCGAGGGCCGGTGCCACGTGCCGCCACATCAGGTGCGTCTGCGGGAAGCCGTGCAGCAGGACGACGGGGCGGCCCGCCCCGCACACGGCGACGTTGAGGGAGACGGCGGGGGCGACTTCGACGCGACGGTACGAGAATTCCATGCCGCCACCCTGCGCCCGCCCGATCAGCATCGGGTCAGCGGCGAATAATCGGTGCCGTGATCTCCTTCGGCGTCCTGGGCCCTCTGGAGGCCCGGGATCCGGATCCGGTACCGCTCAAGGGCCCCCGCCACCGCGCGGTGCTGGCCCGCCTGCTCGTCGCCCGCGGCCGGGTCGTGCCCGTCGGTGTCCTCGCCGACGACGTGTGGTCCGGCACCGCGCCACCCGGCGCCCTGGCCGCGATCCGCACGTTCGTCGCGGACCTGCGCCGCGCCCTGGAGCCGGACCGCCCGCCCCGCGCGGAGCCGCGCCTGCTGGTGACCGCCGCGCCCGGGTACGCCCTGCGTGCCGCCCCCGCCTCCGTCGACGCCGTCCGCTTCGAGCACCTGCTGGCCGTCGGCACCCTCGAGGCCCTGGACGAGGCCCTGGCGCTGTGGCGCGGCCCGGCCTACGCGGAGTGGTCGCAGCAGCCGTGGGCGCGCGCCGAGATCGACCGTCTGGACGAGCTGCACCAGCTGGCCGTGGAGCGCCGGGCCGCGGCCCTGCTGGACCGCGACCGCCCGGCGGAGGCGGCCTCGGACCTGCGCGCGTTCGTCGCCGCGCACCCGTTGCGCGAGGAGTCCTGGCGGCTGCTGGCCCTGGCGTTGTACCGCTCCGGCCGCCAGGGAGACGCCCTGGCCGCCCTGCGCGAGGCCCGCGACACCCTCGTGTCGGAGCTGGGCGTCGACCAGGGCCCGGCGCTGCGCGCCCTGGAGCGGGACATCCTGGCGCAGTCCGAGAGCCTCGCCCCGCCGGGCCGCGCCGAGCCCTCGGCACGGCTCTTCGGGCGCGACGACGAGCTCGCCCGGCTCCGCGGCAGCACCGCGTCCGTGGCGCTCGTCGAGGGCGAGGCGGGCGCCGGCAAGAGCGCCCTCGCCGAGGCGTTCGCCCGCGAATGGGCGTCGAGCGGCCGCCCGGTGCGGTGGGGGAGGGCCGGCGAGCACGAGGGCGCCCCCGGCACCTGGCCGTGGTCCGACCTGCGCACGGCGGGCGACGAGCTCGGCCCGGGCCCGGTGCTGCTCGTCGCCGAGGACGTGCACCGGGCCGACAAGGACGTGTGGGACGTGCTCGCCGCGCTGCCCGGGCGGGTCCGGCTCCTGGCGACGGCGCGCGACACCGACCCGGGCCCGCAGTACGTCGCGTTCCTGGCCCGCCTCGCCCGCGCCGAGCCGCTGCGCATCCGGCTGGGCGGCCTCGACGAGCGGGCCACCGCCGGCCTGGCGCGGGAGGTCGGGGGGCGGGAGCTGGAGGCATGGGAGGTACACCTGCTGCGGGAGCGAACCGGGGGCAACCCGTTCTTCGTGCGCGAGCTGGCCCGGCTGCTGGCCGCCGAGGGCCCGGCCGCGCTGCGCACCGTGCCGCCGGGCGTCCGCGACGTCATCCGGCACCGCCTGGCGCAGCTGCCGGAGCCGGCGCGGGACGTCCTGCTGCGGGCCTCCGTCCTCGGCCGGGACGTCGACCCGGAGCTGCTGGCCGCGCTGGCCGGCACGGACGTGCTGGACGCGCTGGAGGAGGCGACGCGGGCGGGGTTCCTGGCCGACGGCACCCGGTTCGCGCACGTCCTGGTCCGCGACACCATCTACGGCGACCTGTCGCAGCCGAGGCGCGCGGCCTGGCACAAGGCCGCGGGCGAGGCGGCGGAGGCGTTGTCCCCCGGGGACGTGGACGTCATGGCGTACCACTTCACGGCGTCGGCCCTGCGCACCACGGCCCCGAAGGCGGCCCGCTACTCGGCCGCGGCCGCGGCCCGGGCCGAGCGCCGCAACAACCCGCACGAGGCCGCCCGCCTGTGGCGGCAGTCGCTGGCCCACGCGCCCGACGACGTCGACTCGCTGCTGGGCCTGAGCCGTGCCCTGGCCGTGATCGGGCACCTGGCGGAGTCCCGCCGCCTGCGGGCCGCCGCGATGTCGAGGGGCGGCCTGGACACCTTCGCCGTACCGGCGATCTGGCCGAGAAACGACGACGAGCACCTGTCCGCCGCGATCGCCGCGGCGGCCACGCAGGCCCTGCGGCACGCCTCGGGCCAGGCGAGGTCCCGCCTGCTGTCCACGCTGGCCATGGAGCTGCGCGGCGCCCGGGACGCGCGGGGGATCGAGGCCGCCAAGGAGGCCTACGCGCTCGCCGGCGCCGACCCGGCCCTGCGCGCCCTGGCCCTCAACGCGCGGTTCCTGCACAGCTTCCCGGCCCCGGGCCAGGCCCCCGCGCGCATGGCGATCGCGGAGGAGTTGCTGGATCTGTCGTCCGCGCACGACCTGGTCACGTTCGCCGTCCTGGGCCACCTGATCGCCCTGCAGTCCGCGTGCGCCCTGGACGACCTGGCGCGGGCCGACTCCCACGCGGCGGCGGCCGACGCCTTGTCCGCGCGCTACGGCCTGCCCGTCGTCCCCGTCTTCACCGCCTGGTACGCCGCCCTGCGCCTGGCCGCCGCGGGCGCCGCCGACGAGGCCGAGCGGGCGTACCGGGCCGCGGACGCCGTCCTCGCGAAGTCCCAGATGCCGGGGATGCACGAGGGCCTCCTGGGCCTGGCGCTGCTGTCGATCGACCGCTGGACCCCGTCCGACGACCTGGGCCCGTACGAGCCCTGGGCCCGCCCGCTGCTGCACCGCGACCGCCAGGCCCTGCGCGACCTGCCCCCGTCCCCGCACGACCTGCTCTGGGAGGCGCGGTTGTGCCTGGCCCTGCGGGCGGCGCGGGAGCTGGGCGACACCACGTCCCACGCCCGTCTGTCGGCGCAACTCCGCCCGGCGGCCGGCGAGCACGCGGCCGGCAGCGGAGTCCTGACCCTGGGCCGCGTCGCCGACTACCTCTGACCCGACGGGTCACGCGCCGCGGTCCTCAGGGGGCGTCACGAGCACCACGCGGTCGGCCGGATGGCGGGTCTCGAACTCGTCGGTGCGGATCACGATCAGCGGGACGCCGGGGACGATGCGCAGGTCGTGGCGCTCCTCGGCCGTCGGCATCCGGGCCGTGACCTGGGCCGCCGGCGGCACCGGCAGCTCCTCCAGCGGGCCGGTCCGGCGCACCCTGGAGCGCCGGCCCCGCTCGGTCACGATCACGCCCTCGCTGCGCAGCGCCGTCATCGCGTCGCGGACGACGTCGCGGCTCACCTCGTACTGCTCGGCCAGCGCGGCCTCGCTCGGCAGCACCGAGCCCGGCGGCAGATCCCCGCTGCGGACGCGCTCCTGCAGGGCGTTCGCGACCTGGCGGTACAGCGCGTGCACGGATCGGCGATCGAGCATGGCCAGGACGGTATCACCCGAATGGCCTTGTGGCCACATATCGCCCGGCGGTACGTCAGGGCTTGTGCGGGCAGCGGTGGATCGGGCGCCGCGGGATGCGGGCCGGGCGGCGGATCGACACCAGGCGGGCCGGGCGGACCGCGGGCAGCTTCGACGAGGCCGGGGCCGTCGTCCCCGCCGCCGCGCCCGACACCGCGGCCAGGTGCGACGACAGGGCCGCGTGCAGCAGGGTCGGGGACGACGACGGGTTCGGGGCCGCCGTCGACGGGTTCGCGCGGCGGTTCAACGGCTGGTACGTGCGCTGCTGCGGCACCCGCGGGCGGGTCGCGGGGGCGGCGGCACGAGCGGGAGCGGCCGGCATGGGCAGCGTGGCGTCCGCCGGGGCGTCGTCCTTCTCGGGGCGGGTCACGATGAACGCGACCACCGCCGCCACGAGGACGGGGACCAGGTAGAGCAGGGCTGCGGCGTATTGCTCGGCCACGGCGGGGACTCCCAACGGCTGCACACGACTGACCTGCGCAACGCTACGGATTCCGCCGCACCCACCGTGTCATCCGGTCGGGTCTTGCTGCAAGTCCGGCCGGGGTGCAGCTGCGGTGCAAACCTCCCGGTACCACTCGTAGGAGCGCCGCGGGGTGCGCCGCTGGGTGTCGAAGTCGACGTGGACGAGGCCGAAGCGCTGGTGGTAGCCGTCCGCCCACTCGAAGTTGTCCAGCAGCGACCAGGTGCAGTAGCCGTGCACCTCGACCCCGGCGTCCATGGCCGCGTGCACGGCCTTCAGGTCGCCCGCGATGTAGTCGATGCGGAACTGGTCGTCGAGGTCGGGCCAGGAGCAGCCGCTCTCGGTGATCCAGATCGGCGGGAGCCGGTCGCCGTAGCGCTCCTTGAGCCCGACCAGCAGCTCCCGCAGGCCGTCGGGGACCACGGGCCAGTCGTAGGCGGTCTTCGGGTACCCCTCGATCTCGAGGCGCACGAAGGGCAGCGGGTCGCCCTCGGGCGGGGCGGCGATCAGCGTCGGGTTGTAGTAGTTCACGCCCAGCGCCTGGATCGGCTGGGAGATGACCTCGAGGTCGCCCTCCAGCACGATGGAGTCGACGTCGGCCGTGGTCAGGAACTCGTAGCCGGGCGGGTACTGCCCGAGCAGGATCGGGTCCGTGAACAGGTGGTTCTGCACCAGGTCGTAGACGGCCGCGGCCAGCTGGTCCTCGTCGGAGTCGCTCCTGGGCCAGACCGGCGAGTGGTTGTTGGCCAGCGTCACCGGCGCGTTCGAGGTGCGGCGCAGGGCCGAGACGGCAAGACCATGCGCGAGCAGCAGATGGTGTACCACCGGCAGCTGGTCGGTCAGCATCTGCAGCCCGGGGGCGTGCACGCCCTGGACGTGACCGAGGGCGAAGTGGATGTACGGCTCGTTCAGCGTGATCCACAGCTTGACCCGGTCGCCCAGGCGCTCGCCGAGCAGCTCCGCGTACTCCCCGAAGCGCATCGCCGTGTCCCGGTTCGCCCAGCCGCCCTGGTCCTGCAGCGCCTGCGGCAGGTCCCAGTGGAACAGCGTGACGAGCGGGTCGATGTTCCGGGCGAGCAGCCCGTCGACGAGCCGGTCGTAGAAGTCGAGCCCGGCGGCGTTGGCGGGGCCCTCGCCGGTCGGCTGGATGCGCGGCCAGGCCACCGAGAAGCGGTACGCCCCGGCGCCCAGCCCGGCGATCAGGTCGAGGTCGGACTCCCACCGGTGGTAGTGGTCGCAGGCCACGTCGCCGGTGTGCCCGTCGAGGGTCGCGCCGGGGGTGTGGGCGAAGGTGTCCCAGATGGACGGTCCGCGCCCGTCCTCGGCGACGGCGCCCTCGATCTGGTATGCGGCGGTGGACACGCCGAAGCGGAAGCCCGGCGGGAACGGCGGTAGATCCGGCATACGGCGCACGCTACCGCGCCGGGGCAAGATTGGGTCATGGCACACGACATTCCAGCGGTGGAGCTGGCGCCGGGGGTGAACCTGCCGACCATCGGCTTCGGCACGTGGCAGATCACGGGCCGTTCGGCGTACGAGTCGGCCCGCGCGGCGCTCGACGCCGGCTACCGGCACATCGACACCGCGACCATGTACGGCAACGAGGAGGAGATCGGCCGGGCGCTGCGCGACAGCGGCCTGGACCGCTCCGAGGTCTTCATCACCACGAAGCTGCCGCCGTCGCAGGCGGGCCGCGAACGGCAGACCCTCGAGGCGAGCCTCAAGGCGCTCGGCGTGGACTTCGTCGACCTGTGGCTCATCCACTGGCCGCCGGCCCGCGGCAAGTCCCTGCCCACGTGGGTCTCGTTCCTGGAGCAGCGCGACGCCGGGCGCATCCGCTCGGCCGGCGTCAGCAACTACGACACGGCGCTCGTCGACGAGCTGGTGCGGGAGACGGGCGAGACCCCGGTCGTGAACCAGGTCGCCTGGAGCCCGGGCCAGCACGACCCGCGCTTCCTCGACGACATGCGTGAGCGGCGGGTCGTCGTGGAGGGGTACAGCTCCCTGAAGAACACGCCCCTGGACGACCCCCGGCTCGTCGCGGTCGCGAAGGCCCACGACGCGACCGTCCCGCAGGTGGTGCTGCGCTGGCAGCTGCACCACGACATCGTCGTCATCCCGAAGTCCACCCGCCCCGAGCGGATGCGCGAGAACCTGTCGGTGCTCGGCTTCGAGCTGACGAACGAGGAGATCGAGGCCGTCAGCACCCTCTGATCAGCCCCGTTTGACGGACCGGTCGATGCGGGCCCGCCAGCCCCGCTCCCGGGGCTTGCGGCGCAGCTTGGCCAGGGCCGCGACCGCACCGGCGGCGAGCTCCTCGAAGTCGAAGCCGGTGCGGTGCGTGCCCTTCTGGATGACGAACGCCATCCCGGCCGAGTTGCTCACCGCCCACCCGGGCCGGGTGCCCAGGCGGTGGGCGGCGCCGGCGCCGTACGCCGTGACGAGCTGGATGTCGAACGGGTACCGCACCGCGCCGCCCTCGCGGGTCACCACGATCCGGGCCTGCGCGAGGGTGTCGTCGCGGTTGAACAGGGCCCGCCACCACGTCGTGCGAGGGGCCTCGACGACCACCTCGACACCCTCGCCGTGCTCGCCGGGGTCGCCCGCCTCGGCGACGCGCCGGACCAGTTCCACGACCCGGTCCGGGCGCGACCGCCGGAACGGCACCCAACTGTCCACGGCGTCGAATATAAGGATTTTTCCGAGCTACCGCGGCGTCCGTCGGGGTCCGGACCGTTGCTCCCGCGGCCTCACCCCGCGCGGGTGGTCGCGGTCCCGACTCCCTACGGAACCGGCGGCGGCGGGTCGAGCACGACCGTCAGCGTGGCGAACGCCGACTTGTTGCCGATCGCGTCGAAGGCCCGCACCCTGATCCCGAACACCGTCTGCCCGGCGGCGCGCGGCTCCGCGAACGTCGTCGCGGTGGTGTCGCCGATCCAGTCCGGCCCGTGGAAGAGCTGATACCCGGCCACGCCCACGTTGTCGGCCGACGCCGTCCAGGACCACGTCACCTGGGTCGCCGAGACCGAGACCCGCAGGTCGCCCGGGATCGTCGGGCGCGACGAGTCCGAGGTCGGGCCCGGGTCGATCGCGACGGAGAGCGACCGCGGCTCGGAGCGGTTCCCGGCCCCGTCGAACGCCACGATCTTGTACGTGAACTCGCCGAACCCGAGCGGCGGCACGGTCAGTGACAGGTTGCTCGTCGCGCCGTAGTGATCGCCGTTGACGTACACGTCGTAGCCGGCCACGGCGACGTCGTCGGTCGCGGCCGTCCACCTGATGACGGTCATCCCCGGGTACACGACCGGCGGCATGCCCGGCGCGACGGTGTCGGCCGGCCCGCCGGGGGTGATGACCGCGAACGGCGACGCGTTCCCGGCGGCGTCGAGCGCCCGCACCCGGTACGTGATGATCGCCGGCGGCGGCGTGGGCATCGTGTATTCGGTGCCGGTCACGGTGGCCACGAGGCCGGCGCCGTTGTAGACCTCGTACCCCTTCACCCCGGTGTCGTCACCGGACGCGTCCCAGCGCAGCGTGAACGTGTTCGTGCCGATGCTCGTGCGCAGATGACCGGGGGTGGAAGGCGGCCGGATGTCGGCGGCGCCCGCGCAGGAAGCCCCGTTCAGCGAGCAGGTGAGCGGCCCGCCGGTTCCCTGCGCGAGCCACCCGAACGTGGCGCTCCCGCCCGGCGCGACGACCGCGTTCCAGGACTCCCCGAGCGCGACGTAATGGTTGCCGGAGTGGGTGATCGTGGCGCCCCAGGCGTTGGCGATCGTCGTGCCGCCGGGCAGGTCGAACTCGAGCCGCCAGGTCAGCGGCGCCGGGGTGCCGTTGTCGATGGTGTACTGCCCGGTGTACCCGGTCGCCCAGGCACTCTGCTTCGTGAAGGTGGCCGTGGCCGCGCCGGGAACGACGGCGGCCCGGGCGGGTGCCGCGGCGGCCGCGACGACGGCCGCGGCGGTGGCGACCGCCACCAGGAAACGATTCATGTCAATAAGTGTTCGAGATCGTCCGCTCGGGTTCAATGAGCAGCACGACGCGGTCCTCGCGCAGCGGGTAGGGCCCGCCGATGTACTTCTGGGCGAGCCGATCAATGATGTCCCAGGCCGCGTCCCCGTCGACCGTCTCCACGACCCGGCCGTGAATCAGTTCCGTCGAGTTCGGCCGCTCCCGGTCGGTGATGGAAAGTGCCACGCGCGGGTCCCGGGCGACATTGCGCGCCTTGCGCGACCGCGGCGACGTGAGGATCGCGATCCGGTCTCCCTCGCGCCCGACCCAGACCGGGACGGAGTGCGGCGACCCGTCGGGCAGCACCGTGGCGATGTGGGCGATGTTCGTGTCGTCGATGAGGCTCATACCCGAACCGTAGCAGAGTCAGTCTCCTAAAGGAACGGACTTGCTAGGATCGCCTCATGCAACGCACCCAGTTCTCGGACATGGCCTGCTCCATCGCGCGCACCCTGGACGTGATCGGCGAGCCGTGGTCGCCGCTGATCCTGCGCGACGTGTACGTGGGCATCAACCGCTTCGAGCAGCTCCAGAGCGACCTAGGCATCTCCCGCAAGGTGCTGACCCAGCGCCTGACGTGGCTGGTCGAGCAGGGCGTGCTGGAGCGGCGCGCCTACTCGGACCGGCCGCCCCGCCACGAGTACGTGCTGACGACCAAGGGCGCCGAGCTCTGCGACCTGCTGACGGTCATGGTGCGCTGGGGCGACCGGTGGACGGCGGGGGAGGCGGGGCCGCCGGTGCTGTACCGCCACCACGCCTGCGGCGAGATCGCCCACGTCGAGCCCGTGTGCTCGGCCTGCGGCCGGCCCATGCACGCCACCGACGTGGACGTCCTGCCCGGCCCGGGAGCTTCCGCGGAGCGCTCAGGTAGCGAGCCGGTCGGCCGATGAATCGTCTGACAACGCCTCGAACGGAGCACTTCGCATGCGTCGCTGGCTGGGTTCCCGCCGGCACGATTGGCGAGGTGGCCACGTCGGCCCAGCTCACCACGGACGGCATCACGGAGTCGGAGCGGGCCGCGGGCAGCCTGGCCGCGATGTCGGCGAGCCTGCGCGGCATCGTCCAGACGTTCCGCTACTGACCGCGGCCGCGTGCTGTAGGCACCGCCCGCCGACCCGGCCCGTTACCTTCGCGTGCCCTTGACGGGGCGATATGAACCGAAGACATCGACTATGGTCGGACTCCGTGACCTACCCACCGACCGGCGACCCCAACGACGGCCAGTATTACGGCGGCTATCCCGCGCCGCCCGGGCCCCCGCCGACCGGCGCTTTCCCGGCTCCGCCCGGCCCGAGCCAGCCGGTCTCACCCGGCTACCCGCCCCAGTACGGGCCGCCGCAATACCCGCAGCAGCCCGCCGGTTACCCGCAGCAGCAGCCCGCCGGTTACCCGCCGCAGCCGCCGCCCACCCAGTCGTGGCAGCAGGCGCCGGCCACGCAGGGCCGGCAGCAGCCCCCGACGCCACCCCAGGGCTGGCAGCCGCCCCCGCCGGCGCAGGGCTGGCAGCCGCCGCCCGCCCCGATGCCAGGCGCTCCTCGCGGCTCGACCCCCTGGCCGCTGATCGGCGTGGTCGCGGGCGTCCTGGTGCTGGCCGTGATCGGCGGCGTGCTCGTCGTCACCAAGCTCGTCGGCAACGACGACCCGGTGGCCCCCGTGACCGCGGACGGCGACCCGACCAAGGCCACCACGACCGGCCCCGCGGCCCCCGGCCTGCCGACCGACCGCCCGCTGAAGACCAGCTCCGCACCGGCGGGCCCGGGCAAGTACAGCGCCGCGGGCGACCTGTGCTCGATGGACCTGACCGCCCTGGGCATCTACGCGTCGAAGAAGGAGAAGGCGACGCCGAACGTGCGCAACACCGGCGGCATCGCCCGCTCCGACTGCGACTTCGACCTGCGCACCTCCTCGGGCATGAAGGTCACCTTCGGCATCAAGACGCAGGTCTACACGACCACGAAGGAGGCGAAGCAGTACTTCGACTCCGGCTACGACCTGGACAAGTCGCGCTACTTCGACGCCGACCTGACCGGCCTGGGCGAGCGCTCCTACGGCACCAACCGCGACTGGGACATCGGCTCGAAGACGAGCGACTACACGATCCGCGTGGTGGACAGCAACCTGTACCTCTCGGTGAGCCTGGTGACCTTCGGAACCGCCTTCGTCCCGAAGGACCAGCTCAAACCGAAGACGATCGACGAGGTCAAGACGATCCTCGGCAAACTGCCCACGGCCTGACCGCAGGATCGCCGGCCGCACTTCCGCCGGCCATGGGTGCGGACCTCCTGCCCGGCTTCGCTGACGGGTTTCCACCGCCGGGACCACCCCTTTGGAGCGGTCCGGCCGCAGGCCGCACCGCGGCTACGCTCGGGTGGAAGGGGGTGATCACAATGCCCAGATTCCTCATCGAGGCGACCTACACGCACGACGGACTCCGCGGGCTGATGAAGGACGGCGGCAGCGGCCGGGTCGACGCGGCCCGCAAGACGGCCGAAAGCGTCGGCGGACACCTTGAGTCGTTCGACTTCAGCTTCGGCGAGCGCGACACGGTTTGCATCTGCGAACTGCCCGACAACAAGGCGGCCGCCGCCGTCGCACTCACGATCGGCGCGTCCGGTGGAGCGACCACCAAGACCGTGGCGCTGCTCAGCCCCGCAGAGGTCGACCAGGCGGTTCGGCAGACGGTCGACTTCCGCGCGCCCGGCGCCTGACCGACGCACGCTGCACCACTGCCCTCCGGCGGCGGAGCCCGGCCGTTCGGCTCCGTCACCCTGCGTGCCGGCCGCCCACGGCGATGATCCCCGTGGGCGGCCGCAGCTGTCGCGATGGCGGCCAGGCGGGGATCATGTCGCCGCGCTGACCGCCGTTCACCGTCTGCCGTGGGTTACGGCTGCAGGCTGCGCAGCGGGCCTTCAGCGTCTGGGAAGTTCCTTGTGCTCAACACCTGCGGGCCCGCGGTGTGGTCGCCGTTGAACGGCGTCACAGCCTTCGGGTCCTTCGAGCAGCCGGCGGCGACCGCATCCTCCGGCGAGTTGAACCACAGCCCGAGGTGGTACTGGTGGACCGGGGCCGTCGTCGGGTTCGACGAGGCGTCCGCGATCGGCGAGTTGTGCACCACCGGTGCCGGGGCGGTGCCGGGCGCCACGCTGAACGTCTCGATGCTGAACCGGCCGACGAACGTGCCGGCCGCTACGCCCCATTGGTTCGTGTTCAGGTCGCCCTGGTACCAGGACATGCCGAACGGCGCGTTCGGCACCTGGATGACGAACAGATCGAAGTCGGTGTTCTTCGGCAGGCCGCTCGCTGCGATCGTCATCACCTCGACCTGCCCCCTCGACTGTACGGTGACATCGGCCTTCGCCTTGGGCAGGCAGTCCGTATTCACCGAGTTCGCGGACCGGACCATTTGAAAGTGGATCCTGGTGTGTTTGGCGCTGGTGGCGATGGCTGCCGCCCCGCCGCCCGCGACGATCATTCCTGCGGTGCCGAGGACGATGGCGACGCGTTTGATGTGCTTTTTCATGTCGGCCTCCCTGTGTGTCGAACTCTTGTGTCTTGTCTGTTTCGAGACATGCGGACGAAACTGAGCAGGCGGAATCGCCCACCTTCGTGGTGGGGGGAATGTAGGAAACGAGAGCAGCACGCAATTGCGCGCAACGAGGCGCCCTACCTGTGCACGCTGAAGTGCGCTCGGCAGTCGATTGACCGATTGGCAGGCCAGACGCCGGCGCTCTCCTCGCCTTAGGGAACGGGCCCACGGACAAGGTACTGCACGGGAAATGCCCGAGGGTTGGTGTCGCGTTCGGCCGGTGAGGCGGTATTGCTGTTGCCGTCCGCCTCACCTGCCAGACGTCACCTACCGCTCATACAGGCGTGCACGACTGCTTCGACGTGCGACGGCAACCTCAACGAAGATCGGAGTGCTGCTGCGTCGGTAATCACGTCGCGTTTCTCGGACAAACCAAATTTACAGCGACGCGACGTGGTGCTGCCGGGTCCCGGGTTCGACCTCTCCCCGATGGATCGGGACTTTCTTCGCTTCCAAGATCTGGTACACGGATCGGTCTACGGCGGCGGGCACAGTCGCGACGAACTCATCGCCGAGCACGAGCAACTGCCGTCGCGCTGGCCGGACCCCTGACGAGCAGAGACCTCGGCGGCTCGACGTATGGCCGTTCGGATGTGCCCCGGGCAGGCCACCTCAGCGCGGAGGATGCGGGGCAGTCGACGTGTTGCCGGTGTCGGGCGGACTTGGTCGCGGCGACGTGGGCGGCTTCAGCCCAGGTGATCCGCCGGTGCCGTGTTCAGCAGCCAGGCCAGCGGCATCTTGGTGGCCACCTCGTACTCGCCTGACCGGCCGAGCTGGTGCAGCGTGACGGTCAGCGCGGCATCCCGATCGACCACCCAGTACCGAGGGATGCCGGCCGTCGCGTACTCGTGCCGTTTGACCATCTCGTCCATCGCCTCCGAGCCCGGAGACACGATCTCGACGACCAGCAACAGATCGGTGAGGGCAAGCCAGACGCTGCGCGGTTGCGGCTTCGACCAGAGGGTCAGGTCCGGAATGCGGGCGCCTTCGCCGGTGGGCCCGCTGATGCGGATGCCGGCCGCCTGAAGGACCTGCTCGGCAGGCCAACCAGCGACGGCGAGCCAGACCAGCAAACGGCTGGCGATCGCGGCGTGCTCGGAGTCGGGCGGCGGCATGACCGACAGCGCTCCCTCGGGGCTGATCTCATACCGATGCCCGTGCGGGTCCTCGGCGATCATCGCGGCAAGGTCGTCGAGCGTGATGACGGAGGGCATGTGCCGACCGACGCTTCCTGCGCTCATGGCGGCCATCCTATCGGCGCCGCCCCGGTGTCGGCCCTAACCGGACGCACCCGACCCGCGCCGGCTGAGCAAGTCGTTGTCGTTCGGTTGCCGTAAGGGCCAGCTCAGGCTCCGCGAGGACCGTACCTCCCGCGGCCTTATCCTCCGCTTGTAGTCGCGCTTCTCGCCTCTGGCTCCGGGGAGTCGCTCCGCCTACGGACCGTCGTCCAGGTCGAGCCGTGCAGACGGGGCCGGCTGGGCCAGGCCGAGCCGCTTCGCGGTCGCCTTCGGCGAGCGTGGCCCAGCCGGTCCCGCCCCGCTCCCTGGAAGGTGGACGACGGCATACGGGAGGCTCCGCAGCGAGCTGGGGGGAGGTGACCAGGTTCGGGAGCGCGGCTCGCGCTCGGCCTGCTGGCGGCGCAAGCGCCGGCATCGGCCAGCGCGGCGACACGCATTCAGAGGTGGTACTCGTCCACGTCGACCACAGCGCCTGTCCGAGTGAGGAACGCCAGGGTCCTGCGGTCGAGTGACCAACCAAGCAGATTCGGCTCAGACGGGTCCTCGCCATCGGCCTCAGGCGTGTACTCCCGGACTATCTGCAGACATGCGGTCGTGCCCGGCTCGTCGGCATCGAGTCGGGCCGTCAGGCCGCCGATGCGGTCGGCGTACGGTTCGAGGCGATCGAGCACGCGGCCGATCTGCTCGTCCAGGAACAGATCGGTGTCCCGACAGGAGATCTTCCAGGCATGCGCACGCGGGATTGGCACGTCCGGGAGCCGGCTTCCCTGGACTGTCACCTCATCCGGGTCCAGGCCAATCTCACGCGCGACCTGCGAAGCGGAGACCCGCTCGGACCGCAGCGCGAAGTAGACATACTGGTGAACCCGCATCGCGGCAATCTACAACCGCACGCCGTCGAGTCGAGGCGGAGCGATCACATGCGGGTTAACCGCCGTCCCGGGGCGGGGCGAATCGACTGCGGCGTCACAGCGCGGCTCGCAACCGAACGGCGTGGGCGCGGTCTGTACGCGTCGGCCAGGCGACGGCTGGCTGGGACGTGATCTTGTGTGCCCCAAGGCGCGGTCAACCACGGTCAATGAGGGGCGTCAGCCGCGCCGGGTCGACCGGAGCAAGGGAACGGCGAAACGCGCCCTGAGCTGGGCGCAAACCAGATTGAAAACCAGTGGGCACGGTTGGGTTCGAACCAACGACCCCCCGCTTGTAAGGCGGGTGCTCTTCCACTGAGCTACGCGCCCCGGTCCTCACACCGGAGGACGGGTACCCAGATGGTACCGAACAGTGCCCAGCAGCCCTAGCCGGTTACAGTGCCGCGATCGCCGAGCGCCAGACCTCGATGTCGCGTGAGCGGCCCGCCGACACGTGTTCAGTGAAGGCGATCACTCCGTCCGGGTCGATCAGGAACGTGCCGCGGTCGGCGTAGCCCCTTGCGGTGTTCAGGACGCCGTACGCCGAGGCGACCGCCCCGTGGGGCCAGAAGTCCGAGAGCATCGGGAAGGTGTAGCCCTCGCGATCCGCCCAGACCTTGTGCGCATATGGGGAGTCCACGCTCACGGTCAGGACCTCGACGCGGTCGTTGCGGAAATCGTCCAGGGACGATTGCAGGGCTCCGAGCTCGCCCTGGCACGTGCCGGTGAACGCGAGCGGGTAGAAGACCAGGAGCACCGCCTTGTGGGAGCGGTACGAGGTCAGGCTGACCTCCTGGTTGTTCTGGTCGCGCAGGGTGAAGTCCGGTGCCGGATCTCCGACATCCACTGTCATGCCTCGAATATGCCAGCTGTCGTACCGGGGGCCTACACTCGCCCGCATGGCAGCAGGGCCGCGGCTCGGCATTGACTTCGGGACCTCCCACACCGTCGCGCTCCTCGCGTGGCCGGACGGGAGGGTGCGCCCGTTGCTGTTCGACGGCTCGCCGCTGCTGCCGTCCGCCGTCTACGCCCAGACCGACGGGGCGCTGCTGGTCGGGCGGGACGCGGTGCACGCCGCGCGCGTCGACCCGTCGCGGTTCGAGGGTAGCCCCAAGCGCCGCATCGACGACGGCAGCGTGCTGCTCGGCGATCGCGAGCTGACGGTGCCGACGCTCATCGGGGCGGTGCTCGGGCACGTCAAGACCGAGGCCGTGCGGGTCGCGGGCGGGCCGGTCGCCGAGCTCACCCTCACGCACCCGGCCGCGTGGGGCGTGTCGCGGCGGCTCGCGCTCGTCGAGGGCGCGAAGCTCGCCGGGCTGCCCCAGCCGGCGCTCATGCCCGAGCCGGTCGCCGCCGCCCATTATTTTGCCGGTGTACTGCAGAAGCCTCTCACCGGCGACCAAGGCCTCCTCGTGTACGACTTCGGCGGCGGCACCTTCGACGCCAGCCTGGTGAGCCGGTCGGGGGAGGGCTTCGACGTCCGCGCCGTCGACGGCATCGACGACCTCGGCGGGCTCGACCTCGACGCCCTCGTCGTCGAGCACGCGCGCGGGCAGATCGAGAACCCCGAGGTGTGGGCGCGGCTGGACAACCCGCAGAGCACCGAGGACCGCCGCCACCGCCGCATGCTGTGGGACGACGCGCGGATCGCCAAGGAGATGCTGTCTCGCTCGGCGAGCGCGGCGCTGCACGTGCCGATCGCCGCCGCCGACGTCACGATCGCGCGGGAGCAGTTCGAGGACAAGGCCCGGGCGATGCTCGAGCAGACGGTGCGCACGACCGGGGCCGTCATGCGCTGGGCCAAGATGGACAAGGACAAGCTGGCCGGCCTGTTCCTGGTCGGCGGCTCCAGCCGCGTGCCGCTCGTCGCCACCCTGCTGCAGCGCGAGCTCGGCGTGGCCCCGACCGTCATCGAGCAGCCCGAACTCGTCGTCGCCGAGGGCAGCCTCCGCGCGTGGGTGAACGTCTCCAACGCGACCACCCCACCCGCGACCACCCCACCCGCGACCACTCCGCCTCCGAACCAGAACCCCGGCGCAGTCATGTGGCCCGGACAATCCGGACAAACGCCACAAAATGCGCAAAACGCCCAGCCGCAAGCCCAGCCTCAGCAGCAAGCGCAAGCCCAGCCGCAGCCGCAGGCTCCGATCAGCGGAGTCCCGGTCAGCGGAGTCCCGGTCAGCCCCGCGGCCTTCCAGCAGACCCCCGTGAGCGGCGCCCCGATGCCGGTCAGCGGCGCGCCCATGCCCGTGAGCGGCGCCCCGGCCCCCGTCAGCGGCATGCCCGTCAGCCCCGCGGCCTTCCAGCAGCCGCCGAGCGCCTATCCGACCGTCCCGCAGCGCCCCCAGTACCAGCAGCACCAGCAGCAACACCCGAACGCCGGGGCGGCATACGGTACCGATGCCGAAGCCACGCAACGACTGCGCCCCATGGCCCCGGCCGTCCCGCCCGTCCGCCCGGTGCCGCAGCCCCCGCCCCCGCAGGCATATGTCTCGCCCTCCGCCCAGCCCGCCGTCTACGCCCCGCCGCCGCGCGAGGAGGCCCCGCCGCCCCCGTCCCGCGGGCGCAACTGGGCCGTCCCGCTGCTGATCGGCATCCTGGTCGTCGCGCTGGCGCTGGCCGGCTACGTGGTGTTCCAGAACCGCACCACGGGCGACGACAAGGCGGCGGGCACCTCGTCGTACAGCCCGGACGCGGGCACCTCCGGCGGCGGCGTCGCGCAGATCCCGCAGTACAACCGCGAAGACGAGCCCAGCTGGGTGCCCAACGGCTGGCGCGACCAGGGCTTCGGCGCCGTGGACACGCTCTGGAGGTCCCAGCAGGAGTCGGAGGGCGGCCGCTGCGACACCGGCGGCGGGCGGCTGCGGGTCACCACCGACGCCGCGCCGGGCCTGACCGGCTGCACCCTGAAGCCGCCGCTGGACGCGCAGATGAACGACGGCAGCATCGAGGCCAAGGTCAAGCTGAGCTCGGGCTGCGCGGGCATGTGGCTGCGGACCAGCGACTACGGCTACACGCTGGGCCTGTGCGACGACGGCCACGTGCGCCTCTACAAGCTGCACAATGACCTGCCCGGCCCCAAGGACCTGCTCAAGGAGTGGGCGTTCCAGCCGCAGCAGGGCGTCGGGGACCCCTACCTGGCGTTCAAGATCGAGGGGACCGAGCTCAACGCCTTCGTCAACGGCGTGCGGTTCGGGCCGGTCACGGACGAGCAGATCCACGCGGGGAAGGTGAACCTCGGCGCGTTCACCCTGTCGGGGAAGACGGCCGACGCGTCGTTCACCCAGGTGCGCGTGTTCATGCCGGAGGACTGGCAGCCGGGCAGCGGGCCGACCACCACCCGGACGAAGAACCCGCAGCCGTCGACGTCGAGCTCGGGATGGGGCTCCAAGCAGCCCTCGACCCCGGCTTCGAAGAAGGTCACGCCGCAGCCAACGGCGTGACTTCGCCACGAAGGATGGCCGCGCCGGATGACTGGCGCGGCCCAAAAGCCTAAAGCACGAGCTCGCCGGGGGGCGAGCTCACCGGCGCGAGCGGGCGGCGCGGGGCGCGACCAGCCGGGCGGCGGTCCAGTCCTTGCCCGCGTTGACCGTCGAGGTCTGCTGCAACCCGGCGGTGGGCGCCGACTCGTTGATCTCGCTCGGCTCGACGTGCCCGGGGCGGCCGGCCTTCGGCGTCAGCAGCCACACCACGCCGTTGTCCGCCAGCGGGCCGAGGGCGTCGATGAGCGTCTCGACCAGGTCGCCGTCGTCGTCGCGCCACCACAGCAGCACCACGTCGACGACCTCGTCGGTCTCCTCGTCAACCAGCTCCCCGCACCGGTCGATCAGGACGTCGCGGAGATCCTGGTCGACGTCGTCGTCGTACCCCATCTCCATAACGACCATGCCCGGTTCGACTCCGAACCGGTCCGCCAGGCTCTTCACCTCGGCCTGACCCGCGGTCGCGTTCACTGTCCACTGCCTCCTGTCGCAACAACCACTGTTAGCGCGTAGTCCACACAGTACGGGCCGTCAACGCAAGTGGCGCACCGATGCGATCGAAAAACTATCGGTCCAAGTTACCGGGCCAGCAGCGATTTCGCGCCCTGGACGATCTGTTCCTCGGATACCAGCACGTGGTTGGCGGCCGGCCCGAGCGGCACGAACGAGTCCACGGCGGCCACCCGGCGGGCCACCCCGACGTATCCGGCGTCCACGAGCGCGGCGATGACGCCCTCGCCGACCCCGCCCGAGCGGCGGGTCTCGTCGACGACGAGGACCCGGCCGGTGTCGGAGGCGTTCTTGATGATGTCACCCACCGGCAGGGGCGACAGCCACCGCAGGTCGACGACCCGGCAGGCGACGCCCTCGGCCGCGAGCCGGGCGGCGGCCCGCAGCGACAGGCGCACCCCGTTGCCGAAGGTGATGATCGTCAGGTCGTCGTTGGGGCCGGTGCTGTACGCCCGGGCCCGCCCGATCGGCACATGGAGGGCGGACCACTCGCTGGGCGGGGCGTAGTCCGCGAGCCACCAGTTGTCGTTCTCGGTGTGCAGGTCGCGGGTGTGGTACAGCGCGATCGGCTCCAGGAACACGCACACGCTGCCGTCGACGACCGCGCTGGCCAGGCAGGTGCGCAGCATCGCGGCCGCGTCCTCGGCCCGCGACGGCGCGGCCACCACCAGGCCGGGGATGTCGCGCAGCACCGCGAGGGCGTTGTCGTTGTGGAAGTGCCCGCCGAAGCCGAGCTGGTAGGCCAGGCCCGCGACCCGCACCACCATCGGGTTGTGGAAGGCCCCCTGCGAGAAGAACTGCATCGTGGCCGCCTCGCCGCGCAGCTGGTCCTCGGCGTTGTGCAGGTAGGCGAGGTACTGAATCTCCGGCACCGGCAGCATCCCGGCCAGCCCGGCGCCGAGCCCGAGGCCCAGGATGCTCGTCTCGTCCAGCAGCGTGTCGAACACCCGGGTCGCGCCGAAGCGGTCCCGCAGCCCCTTGGTGACCCCGTAGACGCCGCCCTTGGCCGCCACGTCCTCGCCGTAGACGACCATCTGCGGGTACGCCAGCATCGCGTCCGTCAGCGTGGCGTTGATGGTCTGGGCGAGGGTCAGCGGCCCGCCCTTCTCCGGCAGCTTCCCGCCGAACGCGGCCAGGCGGCTCGCCGGATGGCCGTTGCCGGTGCTGCGCGGGGTCCCGGAGACCGGCCGGATGGTCGCCGGCACGGGCGTCGGCTCCGGCTCGGGCCAGTCCCCGTCGTCGGCGGCCGCGGAGAGCTCGGCGAACTCGAGGTCGTCGTCGAGCTCCCGGTCCTCCTCCGGCTCCTCGTGCGGCTCGCCGAGGGGCTCGTCGGCGCCCAGGTGCGCGGCCGCGTCGGCGACGGCCCGGGAGACCCGCACCGGCCGGCGCGGGGCCAGCGGGGCGGTGACCTCGTTGGCGGAGGCCAGCTTCGGCTCGCCGAGCACCTCCTCGGCGATGCGGCGCACCTCCCAGCCGATCTCGTCGTAGCGGGTCATCAGCTCCGCCGGGGTGGCCACGCCCGCCTCGACCAGCATCCGCGCCGTGTGCACGAGCGGGTCGCGGGCCATGTCGGCGGTGATCTCCACGGGGGAGCGGTAGGCCATCTCCGCGTCGGCGCCGGCGTGGCCCATCAGCCGGATGGTGCTCAGGTGCAGCACGGCCGGGCGGCGGTACCGCCGGACCCAGGCCGCCGCCTCCGCCGCCCGGTCGTAGGTCTCGGCCGCGTCGCAGCCGTCGGCCGCGTAGTACCGCAGCCCCGGGCGGCTGCTCAGCGCCGCGGCCACCCAGCCCTCGGGCGAGCGCACGCTGATGCCCAGCCCGTTGTCCTCGCAGACGAACAGCAGCGGCAGCTTCAGCCCGATGTGGTCGCACCAGCCGGCGGTGTTGAACGCGGCGGTCGCGGCCGCGTGGTTGATGGAGGCGTCGCCGAACGAGCACACGGCGATCGCGTCGGCCGGCCAGCCGTGCCCGCCGCCGGGCGGGCTCAGGCGCTTGCCCCGGCCCAGCGCGTACGCCACCCCGACCGCCCGCGGCAGGTGCGAGGCGATCGTCGACGTCGTCGGCACCACGTGCAGGTCGGCGTGGCCGAACACCTTGTGCCGGCCGCCGGCGATCGGCTCCCGGGCCGAGGCGACGACGCCGCGCAGCACGTCGCGGATCGGGTCGCTGCCGGCCACCTGGGCCGCGCGCATGCAGTAGAACCCGCCCGAGCGGTAGTGCAGCAGCGCCGGGTCGGTCGCTCGCAGCGCGGCGGCCACGGCGGCGTTCCCCTCGTGCCCGGCCGACCCGATGGTGTAGTACCCCGCGTCGAAGCTGCGCAGCCAGCGCGCGGCCAGGTCCAGGTGGCGGCTCGTCGACTGGGCGTCGTAGAGCGCTAGGGCCTGCTCGCCGGTCAGCGCGGTGTCCTCGCGGACGGGCTCGTCGACGTCCCGCGCACCGGTCGCGGCGACGAGCCCGGCGAGCTCGGCACGGAACCGCTCGTCGAGATCCTGAGGGGTGGTCACGCTCGACAGCATGGCCGAAAACGGTCATCTGATGCCACCCACGGCAGGTGTACTGGGAGATTCCGGCCGTCCGGACGACCCTCGGGCTACCGCTCGGCCAGCGCCCGGTACTGCGGTGACCGCAGGAACCCGGGCAGCAGCAGCGCCGCGGTCACCCCCAGGTCGCGGGCGAGTGCCTCCTCGGGTGTGAGGAACACCATGGCCTGGCCCTCACCGAGCACCACGTCCTCCTGGCGGGCGTCGGTGGGTCCGTAGAAGACGTGCATCTCGACCTCGCCGTCGGCGGTGGTCACCGAGGGGCGGGTGCGCACGAGGTACGGCTCGATAGCCCCGGCGTCGAGCCCCGTCTCCTCCTGCACCTCGCGGCGCGCGGCCTCCTCCGGGGACTCCCCGTCCTCGATCTTGCCGCCGGGCATCGCCCACTGGTTCGGCGAGACCTTGGCCCGCTGGTCGCGGTGCTGCATGAGCACGCGCCCCTCGGGGTCGACCAGGAACACGACGGCGACTCGGCGCTCGATCACCGGCTCATCCTGTCATCCCCGGACAAAGCTGAAGCGGACCTGGCGTGTGCTGTTGTCGCCGTTCGGGTCCACCAGGCAGATCGACTGCCAGGTGCCCAGCGCGATCCGGCCGCCGACGACCGGCAGGGTGGCGTACGGCGCGACGAACCCCGGCATCACGTGATCGCGCCCGTGGCCGGGGGAGCCGTGCCGGTGCTGCCAGCGGTCGTCGGCCGGCAGCAGGTCGTCCAGCGCGCGCAGCAGGTCGTCGTCGCTGCCGGCGCCGGTCTCGATGATGGCCACGCCCGCGGTGGCGTGCGGGACGAACACGTTGAGCAGGCCGTCGCCGTCGCCGGCCGCCTCGCTCGCGAACCGCGCCGCCTCCTGCGTGATGTCCCGCACGACGGGGCGGGAGCCGGTCCGGACCGTGATGACCTCGGTGCGCATCGGTCCAGTCTCGCAGCCGCTCAGTCGGAATGGTGGTGGTGCGACGAGCCCGAGTCGCTGCCGCCCGACGAGCCGGAGTCGCTCCAGCTCGACGACGAGCCGGAGTCGTGGTGGTGGATCGTGTGGCCGTGGCTCTGCCAGTGCTCGTGCGAGGACGACCCCGGGGACGGGTCGGAGCCCGTCATCGGCGCCGGCCCGGAAGGCCACGTGGGATCCAGCGGGCTGGGGGCGGGCGTGTAGCCGTCGCCGCCCCTGTTGTGCGCGCCCGCGCGCGGGCCCTTGCGGAAGACCACCACCACCGTGACCACGATCGCCGTGGTCAGAGCCACGGTGACGATGCCGCACGGCAGCAGCAGCCACCAGGACGAATTCTCGGACACGGGCGGCACGGTAGCCGATCCGCGCGCCTGGGATACTCGTAATGTCGCGTCTGCGTCAAGAGGGACAGGCCACAGAAGTTACCGACCGGTATCGTGTCGAGCGTCGCAGTTGGCGTCCCGTAGGCGTGACGGACCGCACCGAAGCCAGGCAGGATGGACAAGGGCTCGTAGAAGGCCATGAACCATCGAGCCGCACCCCGAGGCCACCCAGACCGGTCGCAGCGCCCGACGAGTCCCGCCGAGCACCACCCCGGTCGCTAGCTACCCAGAAGGAACGCCTGTGTCCACCGAACGCAAGCGCCCGGTGATCAGCGACGGCCTACCGAGCCAGCTGCCCGACATCGACCCCGAGGAGACCACCGAGTGGGTCGACTCGCTGGACGGCGTGATCGACGAGCGCGGCACCAAGCGCGCACGGTACGTGATGCTGCGCCTGCTGGAGCGCGCCCGCGAACGGCAGGTCGGCGTCCCGCCGCTCACCACGACCGACTACATCAACACCATCGCGCCCGAGCGGGAGCCCTGGTTCCCCGGCGATGAGCACATCGAGCGGCGCATCCGGGCCTACATCCGCTGGAACGCCGCCATGCTGGTGCAGCGGGCCCAGCGGCCCGACGTCGGCGTCGGCGGCCACATCTCGACCTTCGCCAGCGCCGCGAGCCTGTACGAGGTCGGCTTCAACCACTTCTTCCGCGGCAAGGACCACCCGGGCGGCGGCGACCAGGTCTTCTTCCAGGGCCACGCGTCGCCGGGCATGTACGCCCGCGCCTTCCTCGAGGGCCGCCTGAGCTCCGAGCAGCTCGACGGCTTCCGCCAGGAGCTCTCGCACCGGGGGCTCGGCGGTGGCCTGCCCAGCTACCCGCACCCGAGGCTCATGCCGGGCTTCTGGGAGTTCCCGACGGTGTCGATGGGCCTCGGCGGCATCAACGCCATCTACCAGGCGCGCTTCAATCGGTACCTGCACAACCGCGGTTTCAAGGACACGTCCGGCCAGCACGTGTGGGCGTTCCTCGGCGACGGCGAGATGGACGAGCCCGAGTCGATCGGCGCCATCGGCGTCGCGGCCCGCGAGGAGCTGGACAACCTCACCTTCGTGATCAACTGCAACCTGCAGCGCCTCGACGGCCCGGTCCGCGGCAACGGCAAGGTGATGCAGGAGCTCGAGGCGTTCTTCCGCGGCGCCGGCTGGAACGTGATCAAGGTCGTCTGGGGCCGCGAGTGGGACCCGCTGCTGGCCGCCGACACCGACGGCGCGCTGGTCAACCTCATGAACGTGACGCCCGACGGTGACTACCAGACGTACAAGGCCGAGTCCGGCGCCTACGTCCGCGAGCACTTCTTCGGCCGCGACCCGCGCACCCGCAAGATGGTCGAGCACCTCTCCGACGACGAGATCTGGAACCTCAAGCGGGGCGGGCACGACTACCGCAAGCTCTACGCCGCGTACAAGGCCGCCACGGAGCACACCGGGCAGCCGACGGTCATCCTGGCCAAGACCATCAAGGGCTGGACGCTGGGCTCGCACTTCGAGGGCCGCAACGCCACGCACCAGATGAAGAAGCTGACCCTGCAGGACGTCAAGGACTTCCGGGACCGGCTGTACCTCGACATCCCCGACAGCTCGATCGGCGAGAACCCGTACGCGGTGCCGTACTACCGCCCGGACGACAAGTCCGAGGAGATGCAGTACATGCGCGAGCGCCGCGCCGCCCTCGGCGGCTCGGTGCCCGAGCGACGCACCAAGCACATCCCGCTGCAGCTGCCGGAGAGCTCGGTCTACGGCGACATCAAGCGCGGCTCGGGCAAGCAGAAGGTCGCCACCACGATGGCCTTCGTACGCATGCTCAAGGACCTCATGCGCGACAAGGGCATGGGCAAGCGCTGGGTGCCCGTCATCCCCGACGAGGCCCGCACCTTCGGCATGGACTCGCTGTTCCCGACGGCGAAGATCTACTCGCCGCACGGCCAGAACTACACCCCGGTCGACCGGGAGCTGTTCCTGTCCTACCGCGAGGCCACGACCGGCCAGATCCTGCACGAGGGCATCAACGAGGCCGGCTCGGTCGCCTCGTTCACCGCCGCCGCGACCAGCTACGCGACGCACGGCGAGCCGATCATCCCGGTGTACATCTTCTACTCGATGTTCGGCTTCCAGCGCACCGCCGACGGCATCTGGGCCGCGGCCGACCAGATGTCGCGGGGCTTCCTGCTCGGCGCCACGGCCGGTCGCACGACGCTCAACGGCGAGGGCCTGCAGCACGAGGACGGGCACTCGATGCTCATCGCCGCGACCAACCCGGCCGTGGTGGCCTACGACCCGGCGTTCGCCTTCGAGATCGCGCACATCACGGAGAACGCGGTCAACCGCATGTACGGCGAGGCCCCCGAGGACCTCATCTACTACCTGACCGTCTACAACGAGCCGATCTTCCAGCCGGCCGAGCCCGCCGACGTCAACGTCGACGGCATCCTGCGCGGCCTGTACCGCTACCTGCCCGCCGAGGGAGCCGCGGACGGCCCCAAGGCGCAGATCCTCGCCTCGGGCACGGGCATGCAGTGGGCGCTGAAGGCCCAGAAGCTGCTCGCCGAGGAGTGGGGCGTCGCGGCGGACGTGTGGTCGGCGACGTCGTGGACGGAGCTGCGCCGCGACGCCGTACGCGCCGAGGAGCA
Organism: Dactylosporangium sp. NPDC000244; assembly: GCF_040300725.1. Taxonomy (NCBI): domain Bacteria; kingdom Bacillati; phylum Actinomycetota; class Actinomycetes; order Micromonosporales; family Micromonosporaceae; genus Dactylosporangium; species Dactylosporangium sp. NPDC000244. The sequence goes on along the minus strand of NZ_JBEPEH010000016.1, from coordinate 232,219 downwards.
CAACCTGCTCCACCCGGCGGACGAGCCGCAGGTGCCGTACGTGACCCAGGCCCTGCAGGACACGACGGGCCCGGTGATCGCGGTGAGCGACTTCATGCGCGCCGTGCCGGACCTGATCGCCCGCTGGGTGCCGAACGACTACACCTCGCTGGGCACCGACGGCTTCGGCCTGTCCGACACCCGTCACGCCCTGCGCCGCCACTTCCACGTGGACGCGGAGTCGATCGTGGTGGCGACGCTGCGCCAGCTGGCCCGCCGCGGCGAGGTCCCGGCCTCGGCTCCGGCGGAGGCCGCGAAGAAGTACGCGATCGACGACGTGAACGCCGCCCCGGTCGGCGAAACGGGCGGTGACTCCTAGGAATCCCCTTCGAAGCGCGGCGGCCGGGTGTTTTTCCAGCACCCGGCCGCTTTCGCAAATCGCAACGCTTTCGTGATGGCCACTGTTTGTTACGCTGAGCGACGAGACCCAAGGTCAATTTTTCGCGTGCGGGTACCGTGGTGGTGAGACCGGAACGCCGCCGCCGGACACGCCTCGTCTCGTCTCGTTTTCGATCGCGCTTGCTTCGCTTTCGCCTTGTCTTCGCTGCCTGGCCGAGTTCGCAACGCGCGCGGCCACGGCGGGATGTTCTCGCTCGGCCCGCGCGTCATCGGCTCATGGTTGGTCTCTCGCCGGCCTGCCTTTGAGCGCTGGCGCGGTTTCGGACCGTCGGACAACGGCGAGGCGAGGGCTGGTCACCGGGCCGCGGATGGCTCGCCGTGGGCCGGGCGCTTGCCGCTCGTTGCTTGCCGTCCGCCGCGGGCCTGCTCGGCGGGCGCCTGGTGTGGGGCACGTCAGGCCCGGCGCTCGCGTGCGGGCTGGGCGCCGCTTGCGGCCCGCCGAGAGAGGTCGCGGTCCGCTGGCGCCGGTGCTCGCCGGCCGAGAGCACGCCCTCGGGCCGAGCGGGGGCGCGCCGTCAGGACGCCGGGCGGTGGCGCACTGTCGGTCCGAGCCGGGGTGCCGTCGGGCCGAGCGGGGGAGCGTCGTCCGCCGGGCGTGCGCGCGAGATCGCCGGCGCTCGCCACCCGGCTGCGTGTGGCCCCGCGGATCGGCGGGTCACCGTGCGTGGTGGCTCGGGCCGCGGCCGGCCGCCGCCGTTGGGCCTGTCGCGCGCCGCACCGGCCGAAAGAGCCGGACCCGAAGCCGAGAGCGAGTGCACGATCCGAACGATTCGGCAAATCACGATAAAAGCGGAAAAGTCCGAAATGCTGCATCCGGCGGCGATGGGCCGCCAATCGAAGGCGAGTGCGCGGTTGAGTAATGACGCCGCTCAGCGGTATGTGATGTCATCGCGTAGAGCGACAACAATGCCCTCGCCCGGACTAGCTGGCCCTTCTGTGCAAAGCCACCCGCAGAACGCCGAACGTCAAGACCCGCAACGGCCCGACTCCATCCACCCATACGAGTCGATGTTGATCAATCAAGTAGATCAACACCAGGCTTTGAGTAGGTACCCTCAGTCGCCTTGAGTACTACGTTCGGATTACGAGGGTCGACCGTAGGCTACAGCGACGCTACTTTGGGCACCGGCATGAAATCTGCACGTGAACATTTCCGTGAGAGAGCCGGTCTTGACGAACTCGACGCATGTACGCACAGCTTCCCCGGGGGCGGCCACGTGCAGTCACTGTGCGCGCGTCGAGGTCACAGTATTAGGCGGCCGTGCGCCACATGGCGCGGCGGGGTCCCGCGCCCATCGCGTCCAGCATGAGCGCCTGCACGGCATAGGGCTCGGCCGGCCGCCAATGATGCGTCTCCGGCGTCAGCTCCCACCGGACCCGCCCCCCGGACTGCGGACTCGGCGGCGCCGGAATCCACGACCCCTGCCCGTGCAGGACCACCCCGGCGTGCGCCGAGAGCTCCGGCAGCACCCCGTGCCCGGGCAGCACCAGGAACATCCAGCGATCCCCGGGCGCCACCGCGACCGGACCTCGGGCGGCCACGAAACCGTCGCCCAGCAGGGCGGCCCGGCCCAGGGCGCCGGGCACCTCCAGCACGTCGAAGGCGTAGCCGGTCGGCAGCAGCACCGTGTACGGGTGCTCGCGCCACAGCGACCGCACGGTCGAGGCGTCGAAGGTGAGCGGATGTGGCGCGGGATGGCAGGCGACCGTGCGGCAGCCGGGGCTGCCGCAGTCGAAGCGCCGTTCCCGCAGGTGCCGCCCGGCGTGCCGTCCGACCAGGTAGGCGCCCGGTCGCACGGGCCAGCCGTGCTCGGCGTAGCGGGTCGCGGCCTTCCGCAGGCGCGCGCGTTCCCAGAAGATCATGACCCTCTCCTGTCAGGCGAGATCACTCGAAAGTGCGCACGGAACCACGTCGCGTTACCGGACGCGTTGTGCGTCGTTTTTCTCTGCGACGGGGGATGCAACTTGCACATCGGAACGTATGAGCGAACGGTCGGCTCGAACCGCACAAATCGTGCGATTTCTACCGGCCGGGTGACCTCCGGAGGTGAGCGACGTGGATGAGTTGCCCATCGGCCGTCGGGTGGCCTACTGGCGGAACCGGCGCAAGATGTCACAGCAGGTCTTCGCCGACCGGCTGGGCAAGTCCAAGAGCTGGGTCGACAAGGTCGAGCGCGGCGTGCGCCGTCTCGACAAGTTCTCGGTCGTGTACGAGATCGCCGACGTCCTGCAGCTGGACGTGCAGATCCTGCTGGGCCGGGACCCCGAGCGCCGCCCCGACAGCATCAACTGCGTCGACCAGATCGAGGTCGAGGAGATCCGGGCCGCGCTGGAGCGCTACGACCAGATCAGCGCCTTCTTCTACGCGCCGCCGGAGCCCCCGCCGCTGCCCGAGATGCGCAAGGCCGTGACCCACGCCTGGCTGTCGTACCAGCACGCGAAGTACGGCATGCTCGCCCGCACCCTCCCGAGGCTCCTGCGCGAGGCCCAGGCCGCCGACACCGCCTACAGCGAGGGCCACCAGGGCGAGGAGGCCGCCCACCTGCTCGGACAGGTGTACCAGATCGCCTCCAGCGCCCTGCGCAAGCTCGGCGAGCACGAGCTGTCCTGGCTCGCCGCCGACCGTTCGATCGCCGTGTCCCAGCGCGCCGGCGACCAGCTGCTGGCCGGCACCGCCACCACGCGGGTCGCCTGCGCGCTGCTCTCCCTCGGCCGGGCCCGCCCCGCCCTGGAGATCAACGTCAACATCGCCAACCGGCTCGCCCCCGGCTTCGGCGGCAACGACACGAGCCCGGAGCGGCAGTCGGTCTACGGCCAGCTGCTGCTGCAGGGCGCGATGGCGGCCGCGCGCATCGGCGACAGCGCGACCGTGCGCGACCTGCTGGCCGGCGCCGAGGAGGCCGCCCGGAGCATGGACGGCGACGCCAACTACTACTGGACGTCCTTCGGCCCGACGAACGTGAAGCTGCACCGGGCCGCCGCCGCCGTCGAGCTCGGCGAGGGCCGGGTGGCGGTGGAGGTACACCAGACGCTCGATCCGGACGGGTTCAACGCCCTGCTGCCCGAGCGCCGCGCCCACCACTTCCTCGACCAGGCCCGCGCCCAGGCGCTCGTCGGCGACATCGACATGGCCAGCGAGATGCTCCTCGAGGGCGACCGGCTGGCGCCGTCGGAGATCCGCTGCCGGCCGCTGGCCCGCGAGGTGCTCAGCGACGTCCTGCGCCGCACCAGGGGCGCCCCCTCGGCCCCGGTGGCCGAACTCGCGGAGCACATGAGCGTAGGGGTCTGAAAAGTGGTCTGAAAGGGTGCGTCGCAGGGCAGAATGCCCGCATGGCACGACCCGTTTTGTACGCCGTTGTGTGTGGCTCGCCCGCCACCGCCGGCGTCGGCAATCTGGTCTCGCTCGCCCAGGAGCGTGGCTGGGACGTCTGCGTGGTGGCCACGCCGGACGCCCTCAAGTGGCTCGACATCCCCGGCCTCGTCAAGCAGACGGGCCACCCCGTGCGGCACCGCTACAAGTACCCCGGTGACCCCGACATCCTGCCCGCGGCCGAGGCGATGATCGTGGCGCCCGCGACCGTCAACACCGTCAACAAGTGGTCGGCCGGCATCGCCGACACGCTCGCGCTCGGGCTCATCGTCGAGGGGCTCGGGCTGGGGCTGCCGATCGTCGCGGTGCCGTACACCAACCGCGCCATGGCCGCCCACCCCGCCTTCGGCGAGTCGATCGAGCGGCTGCGCTCCTGGGGCATCACCGTGCTCTACGGCGACGACGTGCTCGAGCTGCACCAGCCCGGCATCGGCGAGACGCGCACCGACTTCCCGTGGCGCCTGCCGCTGGACGCGCTGGAGGCGCACCCGTCCGTGCAGGCCCAGCGCATCACGGGGGGCGGGGGAGTGGACTAACGTTACGCCGTGCTTGTCGCCGAACTCGTGAAGCTGCTCGAGCAGCGGTACCCGCCGGAGTGGGCCGAGGACTGGGACCGCGTCGGGTTCGTCCTGGGCGAGCCGGACGCGACCGTGACCCGCGTGCTGCTCGCCGTCGACTGCGACCCCGCCGTCGTCGAGGAGGCCGCGCGGGCCGGGGCGCAGTTCGTCTTCACCCATCACCCGCTGCTGCTGCGCGGCGTCTCCAGCCTGGCGCCGACGACGTACAAGGGCCGCATCGTGCACCGGATGATCCGCGAGGGGATCGCGCTGTTCACCGCCCACACGAACGGCGACGTCGCGAACCCGGGGGTGTCCGATGCGCTGGCGGCGAGGCTCGGGCTGCTGGACGTACACCCGCTGCGGCCGGATCCCCGGGCGCCCGAACGCGGTCACGGGCGCATCGGCCGGCTCCCCGAGCCGATGACCCTGGCGCGGTTCGCCCGGCTCGCGGCGGATCGACTGCCAGGAGCGGCGGCTTCGGTACGGGCGGCCGGCGACCCGGACGCCCGGGTCGAGACGGTCGCGGTGTCCGGCGGGGCGGGCGACGCGTTCCTGGCCGACGCCACCCGCGCCGGCGTTGACGCATACTTGACCGCGGATCTGCGCCACCACCCGGCGCAGGAGCACCTCGCGAACGGCGGGCCGGCCCTCGTCGACGTCACGCACTGGGCGTCCGAGCGCCCGTGGCTGGACGACGTCGCGGCGTTCCTGCGCGCGGAGGCCGGCGTGCAGACCATCGTGTCCGATGTGGACACCTCACCCTGGGCCCTGTTGGAGGAAGACGACTCGTGAAGGCCGATCCGGAAGACCAGCGCCGCCTGCTCGATCTCCAAGCGATCGACATCGCGCTGACCCAGCTCGCGCACAAGCGCAAGGCCCTGCCCGAGCACGCCGAGCTCGGCTCGCTGGCCCGCGAGCTGTCCACGTTGGAGGATCAGCGGGTCCGCGCCCAGGTGGCCGTCGACGATCTCGACCGCGACATCGAGCGGCTCGAGAAGGACGTGGAGCAGGTCCGCTCGCGCAAGGACAAGGACCAGTCCCGCCTCGACGCCGGCACCGGCCCGTCGCGCGAGCTGGAGGCCCTGCAGCACGAGATCGCCACGCTGAACCGGCGCCAGTCCGAGCTCGAGGACGCCGAGCTGGAGCTCATGGAGCAGCGCGAGTCCGCGCAGGGCGTCCTCGACGAGATCGTCGGCAAGCTGGAGGCGGCCCGGGCCACCCGCGCCGCGGCCGAGCAGCGCCGCGACGAGGCCCTCGCCGCGATCGCCAAGGACGAGGAGTTCCGCCGGTCCGGGCGGCGCCCGCTCGCCGCCGACCTGCCCGCCGACCTCGTCGGGCTCTACGACAAGATCCGCGAGTCCAGCGGCGGGATCGGCGCGGCGATGCTGCGCCAGGGCCGCTGCGAGGGCTGCCGCATCGAGCTCTCCGGCGGCGACAAGGCCCGCGTGAAGGCCGCCCCGACCGACGAGGTCGTGCGGTGCGAGGAGTGCCGGCGCATCCTGGTGCGCACCGCCGAGTCGGGGCTGTAGCCGCATGCGGGTGACCGTCGAGGCGGACGGGGGATCGCGCGGCAACCCGGGGCCGGCCGGCTACGGCGCGGTCGTGCGCGACGAGGCCGGCGCGGTGCTCGCCGAGCGGCTCGGGGCGCTCGGGGTGACGACGAACAACGTCGCGGAGTACAGCGGCCTCATCGCGGGGCTGAAGGCCGCCCGCGAGCTGGGCGCCGACGAGGTCGACGTGCGCATGGACTCCAAGCTCGTCATCGAGCAGATGGCCGGGCGCTGGCAGATCAAGCATCCGGGCCTGCGTCCCCTGGCCGAGGAGGCGCGCGGCATCGCGCAGGGCTTCGCCCTGGTGCGGTACGGCTGGATCCCCCGCGAGCGCAACAAGGACGCCGACCGCCTGGCCAACGCCGCGATGGACGGCGAGGCCAAGGAGGTCACCGAGCCCGCCCGCCGCTCGTGGTCGCCGCCCGCGACCGGCTCCCCGCTGCGCATGGTGGTCATCCGCCACGGCGAGACCCCCTACACGGCGCAGAAGCGGTACTCGGGCCGCGGCGACGTCCCGCTCTCGGATCTCGGCCACGAGCAGGCCGCCCGGGCCGCGGCCCGGGCCCGGGAGCTGGCACCGGACCTGGCCGCGGTCATCACCTCGCCGCTGAAGCGCTGCCTGGAGACCGCGGCCGCGCTCGGCGACGTGCCGCTGATCGTCGAGGACGACCTCATCGAGTGCGACTTCGGCGAGTGGGAGGGCCTCACCTACGCCGAGGTCCACGAGCGCTACGCGGCCGAGCAGGAGCGCTGGCTCGCCTCCACCGCCGTCCCGCCGCCCGGGGGCGAGTCGTTCCAGCAGGTCGCCATGCGCGTGCGGCGGGCGGTGCGCAGCCTGCAGGACCGCTTCGACGGCCGGCAGATCGCGGTCGTGAGCCACGTGACCCCGATCAAGCTGATGCTGCGCGACGCGCTGGCCGCGAGCGACTCGTTCCTGTTCCGGCTGTACCTCGACCCGGCCGGCGTCTCGCTGCTGGACTCCTGGCCCGACGGCGGGGTCGCGGTGCGCTCGGTGAACGAGACCGCGCACCTGTCCTAGAAGGCTGCCTAGAAGAAGGCGCGGTACAGCAGCACGCACCCGACCACGGTGCCGAACACGACGATGAGCGCCTTGAGCACGGCGCTCGGCAGCCTCCGGGCGAGCCGGGCGCCGGCGTAGCCCCCGGCGAGCGCGGCCGGCGCGACCACCGCCACGTCGGCCCAGTCGACCGGCCCGAACAGCGCGAACGCGAGCACCCCGACGAGCCCGCCGACGGCCGAGATGACGTTCTTGAGCGCGCTCACGCGGGCCATCGGCTCGTCCAGCACCAGCCCGAGGGCCGCGACGAGCATGACGCCGAGGGCGGCGCCGAAGTACCCGCCGTACAGCGACCCGAAGAACACCATCGCGTGCAGGCCGAGCGCCCGGTGGCGTCCGGCCAGCTCCCGCGGGTGCCCGACGAGCCGCCGCAGCCGGTCCTGCAGCGCGAGCACCGCGGCCGCCCCGAGCACCAGGAACGGCACCACGTAGTCGAACGCCGCGGCCGGGGTGAGCAGCAGCAACGCGCACCCGAGCGCGGCCCCGGCCACCGCCGTCGGCACGAGCCGCGGCACCTGCGCGCGGGGGAGATCCGCGCGGCTGCCGTAGACGGACGAGACGTACCCCGGAAACACTGATGTGGTGTTCGTCACATTCGCGGCCACGGGCGGCAGCCCGGTCGCGATCAGCGCCGGGAACGTGATGAGCGACCCGCCGCCCGCGATCGCATTGACCGTCCCGGCCGCGAGCCCCGCGACACCGAGCAAGGCGATGTGGGCCGGTTCCATGGTCTGACTACCATAGTCAGCACGACGGACGAGTCGACCGGGCGGCCGCGTCGATGCCACTGGCATCGCCGAGGAACGTCCGGGCTCCACAGGGCAGGGTGGTTGTTAACGGCAACCCGGGGCGACCCGCGGGACAGTGCCACAGAGAGCAGACCGCCCGGCTCGGATGAGCCGGGTAAGGGTGAAACGGTGGGGTAAGAGCCCACCAGCGCCCCGGGTGACCGGGGCGGCTAGGTAAACCCCACCCGGAGCAAGGTCAAAAGGGCCGGCGCCCACGGGCCCGGCCTGCGCAGGCGTTCGAGGGCGGCCCGCCCGAGCCTGCGGGTGGACCGCTGGAGCCTGCCGGCGACGGCAGGCCGAGATGGATGGCCGCCCCCTGCCGCGAGGCGGGGACAGAACCCGGCGTACAGGTCGACTCGTCCGTCGCACCGACCTAACGTTCTCGCAGCTCAGTGGGAGTTGAGGGACCAGCTGCCGTGCGGCTTCCGCTCCTCGGCGGCGCGCCTGCGGTACGGGTCGGCTTGCCACCGATTTCGTTGGTTGCTGTTTCGGGCCGATCTGTGGACGGTCCCGTACGCTGCGTCCGATGACAGGCGATGGTGATGCCTTGAACGGCCGGCGATCAAGCGGTTCGCAGCACCGCATGCGATTCGATCGGCTGTTCAGCCGAGGCCGGGACGCCGTGACGAACGGTGCACATTTTGCAGACGTCTGTCCGGTCGAGGGCGGGCGTTGGGGGATGTCAGCGGCGCTCGTGCCAGATGGTCCTGTGGCTGACCGATTAGCGCATGTCGCAGCGGAGTTGGCGCAGCTGGCCGGTCCGGGGCATTGGCCGACCGGGGCACAGGATGCGATCCATCTGACTGTCCGGGCGATCGAGGTGCACCGGCCCGAGTTGTCTGGTGCCGATCCGCTGGTGGCTCGGTGTGCGGCGGCGCTGGCTCGCGCGGCGGCGGGGGCCCGTCGGGTGCGGTTCCGACTGGACGGGGTGACGCTGACCCCGTCCGGCGTGATGGCGTGTGCCTACCCGCTTGACGACGCTGCGGACGATTTCGCCGATCGGCTCGGGTTGGAGCTGGGCGAGGATGGCTGGTTCGAGGCGGCGTACAGGCGGGACATCTGGTACGCGACGCTGCTGCATTTCGCTGCCGAGGTGAGCGATCCGGCGGAGCTGGTGGAGTGGGTGTCGCAGCGACGGTCAATGCAGCTTGGCGTCGTCGAGTTGGACGGTGCGGAGTTGTTGACGTTCCGGTACAACGGCCGCCAGCCGGTCCGGTTGGCACTGGCGCAGGCGTCGTTTGGCGGTGTCCCGGTGGAAGGGTCCGCGGTCGGGCAGCACGCCCGATAGCACCGTGGCCCAGCCGCGGCCCGGGGGCGAGACCCGTGGTGGTCTCACCACCCGTCATGATCGAGTTACGGCCGGCTGCCGAGCCCGTGGACACTCCAGCCAGCGGCGGCCCAGCGGGCACCGTCGATGACGCCACGGGTGTCGAGGATTGTCGGCGTGGCGACGGTGGAGGTGAGGGCGTCCGGGTCGATCGCGGCGAACTCCGGCCAGCCGGTGGCGACGACGACGAGATGCGCTCGGTTGGCGGCAGCGACCGCCGACGACGCGTAAGCGAGGTGCGGTGCCGCCTTGCGCGCTTCGGTGAGGGCCTGCGGATCGTAAATGGCGACCTGGGCGCCGGCCCGGTGCAGTTGCTCGGCGACGTCGAGGGCCGGGGAGTCGCGGACGTCGTCGATGCCGGCCTTGAACGCCGCGCCCCAGACGGCGATCGCGCGTCCGGTCAGTGTCCCGCCCACGGCGGCGCGGGCCAGCTCGACGGCGCGGCGGCGCATGTGCTGGTTGATCGTGTCGACTGCACGGAAGAGGGTTGCGGCGGGGGTGATGCCGCCGGTGTCGGCCTGGCGGGTGAAGGCGTGCAGGTCCTTGGGCAGGCAGCCGCCGCCGAACCCGAGCCCAGGTGCGAGGTAGTGGGGCCCGATGCGGATGTCGTGCCCGATCGCGCCGCCCAGGTCGGTGACATTGGCGCCCACGGCGGCGCACATCTCCGCGACGGCGTTGACGAAGGAGATGCGGGTGGCGAGGTAGGCGTTCGCGGTGGCCTTGACCATCTCGGCGGTGATCCGGTCGGTGACCACGAGCGGGCAGCCGTGGCTGCGGATGATCGGCGAGTACAGCTCCCGTAGCAGCCGCTCGGCCTCCGCAGTGGTTGTGCCGATGACGATCCGGTCCGGGGTGAGGGTGTCGGCGACGGCGGTCCCTTCGCGCAGGAACTCCGGGTTCCACGCCACGTCGACCCCGTCACCCGCTGGTGCGATGGCGCGGGCCAGCCGCTCCAGGCTTTCAGCGGTGCCGGGACTGACGGTCGACTTGCCGACGATCAGGCAGGGCTGTTCCAAGTAGGGGGCGAGTTCGTTGACCGCGCCATGGAGCTGGTCGAGGTCGTAGGCGCCGTCCGGTCCGGAAGGCGTGCCGACAGCGAGGAAGTGGACCTGGCCGTGACCGGCGGCGTGCTTGAAGTCGGTGGTGAACCGGAGCCTGCCGGTCTGGAGGTTGCGGGCGAGTAGTTCGTCGAGTTCCGGTTCATGGAACCAGCTCCGGCCCTCGTTGAGGGTGTCGGCCTTGGCCGGGTCGATGTCCACGCCGATGACGTCGTGGCCGATCTCGGCCATGCCGGCCGCGTGGGTGGCGCCCAGGTGACCGGCGCCGATGACAGTGATACGCAACGGGGAATCCTCGCTGTCGATGGGTGCGTTGTGGACGGGTCGGTTCGTTGCTGGGTGAGCGGAGGTCAGAGCGGGCGGACGCTCCAGCCTGCTGCGGTCCAGCGGGTACGGCTGAGGCCGCCGCGCCCGTCGATGACCACCGGATGCGGCGCGGGCCGCAGGGTGGCCGGGTCGATGGTGGCGAACTGCGGCCAGGCGGTGAGGTGCAGCAGGACCCTGGCGTGTTCGACGGCGGTGACCGGGTCTGCGGCATAGATCAGCTCCGGGCGCTCGGCGCGGGCAAGGTCCATGGCCTGCGGGTCGTAGACGGTGACTGCGGCTCCGGCCTGGTGCAGGCGCTTGGCGACGTCGAGGGCCGGGGAGTCGCGTACGTCGTCGATGCCGGGTTTGAACGCCGCGCCCCACACGGCGACCGACTGACCGGTTGCGTCGCCGCCGAGGGCTTCCACGGTGAGCGTCACGGCGCGATGGCGGCGCTGCTGGTTGATGTTGTCGACGGCGGTGAGGAGCCGGAACGAGTCGCCGACGCCCAGGGCTTCCGCCAGGGCGACGAAGCCGCGCAGGTCCTTGCTGAGGCAGGAGCCGCCGAAGCCGAGGCCGGGGGTGAGGTAGTCGGAGCCGATCCGCGGGTCGTGCCCGACCGCGGCGGCAAGGTCGGTGACGTTGGCGCCGGCCGCGCCGCAGAACGCGGAGAGGGCGTTGACGTAGGAGATCCGGGTGGCCAGGAATGCGTTCGCGGCGAGCTTGCACAGTTCCGCGGTCGCCCAGTCGGTGACCACCAGCGACACCCCGGCCGCCAGGGACAGCGCCCACAGCTCGCGCAGGGTCGTCTCCGCCGTGCCGCCGAGCTGCACGCCCAGCACGATTCGGGTCGGGCGACGGACATCCGCGATGGAGCAGCCTTCCCGCATGAAGTCCGGTGAGGCGGCGACCTCGATCGTGATGCCAGGTGGGGCGATCTCGGCCATCCGGGCGGCGATGCGGGCGCAGGTGCCGGCGGGTACCGACGACTTGACCACGACCAGGCTGTCCTGGCGCAGGTGCTGGGCGAGGGAATCGGCGGCGGTGAACAGGATGCTCAGGTCGTGATGGTCGCTGTCGGCGGACTGCGGGGTTGGCACGGCGAGGAAATGGACGGTGGCGTGGCCGGCAGCATCCGCGTAGGAGTCGGTGAAGGTCAGCCGACCGGAGGTCGCGCCGTCGGTGATGGCCTCGGCCAGGCCCGGTTCGGCGAACGGTGCCTTACCGGCCCGCAGGGCCGCGATGGTGTCCGGGTCGGTGTCCAGGCCGAGCACGTGGTGGCCGAGGCTGGCCATCCCGGCCGCGTACGGGGCGCCGAGTCGGCCGCAGCCGATGATCGTGATGTTCATGTGTCCTTCCCCCGTCGAGCGATGATCAAGGCTGGTTGCACGGTGGCGGCGAAGACGCCGGACGGCTCGGCCGCGCAGAACGCGGCGCGCAGCTCCCGGTCGAAGTCGTCGAAGCGCTCACCGAACAGCGGCGGCGAGGAGTACGCCTGCGTGTACTGGTTGCCCAGTACCGCTGTTAGGTCGAGCTGTAGCGGCTGGTCGGTGCGGATGACGGTGAGCCGGTTGAACGCTGAGGCTCGGAGGACCGATTCGTGGTCGCCGCCCTGTGGCGGCTCATACATTGCTTCGGGTCCGGCGTGGCGGGCCGTGCCGAGGTGGCGGCGGAGCACCTGGTCGGCCACGGTGTACCACCACGGCTTCTGGGTTCCGGCAGCGAACGACATCACCAGCGCGATGAACCCGCCGGCGACGACGATCCGATTCAGTTCGGCCAGCACCTGCGCCCGGTCGAACCAGTGAAACGCGTCGCCGATCGTCACCCCGGCAACCGGGTCGATGTCGGTCAGGTGGTGTGCATCGCCGACCTGCCATCGGATCTTGCCGCGGGCCATGCTGCGCGCCGCAGCGTCACGGGCGGCATCGATCATCCGTGGGTTGACGTCGACGGCGATCACGTCACGACCCCGGTCGGCCAGGGCGAGCGCGATGCTGCCCGGCCCGCAGCCCAGGTCCAGGAGCGTTCCGGCCGGATCTTGGTCGGCGATGAGATCCACGAGCAGGCCGGGATGGGCTGGGCGGAATCGCAGGTACTGCTGTTCTGTGCCGGCGAACAGTGCCGCCGGATTCGGGTAACGGCTCACCACGGAAAGCCGTCATCTGCGACGAGCGGCGTGGTAATCCGGTCTACGAGGAACTCCGGACGCGACGGCGACGGCGGGGCGTTGTTGGTCGCGTTGTAGGTGATCAGCAGCATGGCCCGCCGATCCGGAGACTCGTTGTTCGACGATGTGTGCACGATGCACGGGTGGAACGCGAAGCACGAGCCGCGTTCACCGACCGCCACGTGACGGCCCAGGTCCGCGGCGAGCTCCGCCACCCGGTTCTCGTCGATCGTGTACTCCAGATCGGCCGACACATGCCGCCGCCAGTCCTGGGAGTTGGCCGACCGGTGTGCGGTGTCGATGTCGAGCAGACCCAGCCGATGGCTGCCAGGGATCACCGTCAGCGGGCCGTTTCCCGCGTGTACGTCGTCGAGAAACACCGCGATGTTGACCGCGTTCGGCGTCGGCATCCCGTCCTCACGCAGCCAGAACGCGAAGTCCTGATGCCACGGCCAGGCTCGGCCCTGGAACGGCTGCTTGAGGTTCACCTTGAACTGGTAGACGTACGCTGGCCCGCCGACGAGCGACTCGGCCAATGCCACGAACACCGGCAGCCGCGTCAACGCCGCACACGCCTCATCGAAACGATGGCAGCCGTGCAGCGCTCGCACTACCTGGGTGCCGTCCTCGAACACGACCTCGGGCCGGTCCTGCACGCTGATCCGGGCTACGCTCTCGCGCAGCCGATCGATCACCGGCTCGGGCAGGCGCTGCGGCATTGCGTACCAGCCGGCCTGTGTGTAGGCAGCACCAGCTGCCAGCGGCTCGCCGAATGCCTTCCGTTTCATCGTTCTCCTCCACTTCGTCGCATCCCTGATACGCGCCGGTCGAGCGCTGAACAGCGAGCTCTACCGCCGTCGCGACGTTGCCTCAGACGGGTGCAGACCCGCCAAGTCCACGTAGATCGACCGCCGCTCGATCGCGTCGCCGGCGGCGTTGAGCTGGTAGCCGTCCAGCCACGCCCGGCCGTCCCACGACGTTCGCCAGTCATGAGCCCGGATCACGCGGAAGCCGAACCCGTTGCCCGCGCCGAACCGCGGACTCGCCACCGGGCCGACGTGCACCATGTCTCCCGGTGGCATCCCGGTTTCCGTCCGACCGGCACCAGTCCGGCCCGCCACAGCAGGCGCCTCAGCTCGCCAGCAGCAGGCCGGTCGCGCCGACCCGCCGAGCACCGAACAGCTCGGGCCGTGACACATCGGCCCGCCGTTGCGGCAGCTTCAACGAAGACCGGAACAGCCGTGCCGCCCGCTCGTTCACCTCACACGGCCCCGGAACGCCGCAGGCCACGCACAGCCCGTCGGCGCGTGACACCACGTGACGGTCAAGATCGGCCTGTGCATGGTCGATCGAGCCCACGCCCTGGTACCTGTTCATGTATTCCTCCAATCCTCGGGGGCTGGACGTGCAGCTCCACAACGCGCTCGGAAGATTGCTCACGCAGTGGCGCTTAGCGCAGTCGACGATGAGATGCCAACGCAGTCCGCCGTTCGTGTCGACGTGACAAAAGAGTCGTTCTGCCTGCGTGACGCGTTCTCGCCCGTCGATGAATGAGGCTACGATCGAATGGCGGCACCCGGAACTGACTGCGAGTGCAGGTAGAACGATGGCGACAAGACGAGGGGGAAAGAAATCGTGGTGCGCGGACCGGTAAGTCTGACTGGTGGTCAGGGTTCGCGAGTAAACGGCGTCGTGTCGGGATTCGTGCTGAAGCTGGCCCGGCAGTCTGCGGCGCTCACGCAGGAAAGGCTTGCTGAGGCCGTCGGGGTCGACGTCACCACCCTTCAGGGGTGGGAGTCCGGCCGCCGGCCGCTCGCTGCGGTCAGCGCGGGTGAATTCCTCCGCCTATGCGGCCGGCTCTCGCGGCTTGGCGCCCCGGCGTCAACGGGACGTAACCTTCGCGAGGCGATCGAGGCTGATCAAGTCTTGTCTACCGGCATCGTGGCGGCCGGCGCCTGGGTCGAACCCGACAGCCACCCGCTTGCCGTAAGCGTCCATAGATGGACGGTTACGAATCTGATTCTCTGGCCGATCCTTGGGAAAATGCCGCAGCACCTCCGCGATTTCGTGCTTCAAACTCCACGGCGTGGGCCAACGCCTCTTCGGCCGATGCTCGGCGGCGAGGAGCGGGTGCGGTTCTTTGATCATCTGTTCACCGTGGCGACGCGAGCAGGAGGTGGCGATGAGGCTCTCCTGCGCAGGCAGGCGGTCTATCTACTCGGTTTCGACGGCAGGCCGGCAACAGTCGAATGGCTTCGCGCCGAATGGAATAGAGCTGGCCGCAATAGATGGAAACATGAGGACATTACCGGCCTATTGGACACGCTCTGCGTCGGTTGCTCTTGCCGCAGCTGGTGACAGCGATTATGTTCATGACTTCGTTGATCACATGACTGACGGGGCGAGGGAGGTCGCAAATCTGAACTATTGGGCGTACTGGATCGGTGAGATAAGCGAGGAGCAGACAAGCGACGCTTTCATGCTGGATGCCGACACGCGCTCGTGGACGGGTGTACGCCTGTTGCAGCACCTCATGGGTCGCCTCGACCCTGACTCAGCCCACCTGCCGCTCAATGTCGCTACTCTCCACTCGCTCGTCGCTTCCCGCCCATCGCTCCTCAGCGGTCGCCCCGCCGTCCGTGCGTCGCTCGCCGAGGTGCTCAGTAAGCTCGCCTCAACCGATGGCCGGAGCCGCGCTGAACGTGATCGGCTCGCAGGACTCCAGTACGCGGTACGCATCGCCGATTGCTAGGAAAGGGACATCACGTGCCGGATGACGCGGACGCGCTCGCCGCATTCGGATTTGAGCTGGGGTTGTTGAAGCGCATCCGGAGATCTGGCTGGTGGCACGCCGGGGTGCGTGACCCCGAGTCGGTCGCCGAGCACACCATGAGGGTCGCGCAGTTGGCCGCGCTGATCGCCGCCGAGGAGGAGGCGGACCCTGTCCGGGCATCGTTCCTGGGTTTGTGGCACGACAGCCAGGAGACGCGGACCGGCGACCTACCCCATACGGCCACCGTCTACGTGGGCAAACCTGCGCCGCGCCGGATCACTGCCGATCAGACCGAACAGCTGCCCGAGCGGAGCCGTGACCTCATCCGGGAGGCTGTGGATGAGTACGAGTCGCGGCAGTCTCTTGAGGCGTTGTGTGCCAAGGACGCCGACAAGCTCGAAATGCTGCTGCAAGCCGTCGAGTACCGCGACACGGGGGTCCACCGGGTCGACGGGTGGATCGCCTCGGCCCGCCAAGACCTGAAGACCGAGACTGGCCGGCGGATTGCCGAGGCGGCGATCGGCATCTCGCCGCTGTCTTGGCGGGATCGGTGAGGTCATCTCGCCTCACTGAGCCATGTTCATCGTGTGTAGCGGCTGGTCGCGACGCGGTGTAGGGCGAGGACGACTTGCACGTGGCTTGGCGTGGGCAGCAGCGGAGCTTCGTCGGGATCTTCCAGGTCTTGGGCTGGCGATCGTGCGTTCGCCGCAGGCGCGGGTCTTTGCGACGGTGACGCTTGAACGGTGTGTGCAGGGTCCCGCCGGCGCTGCTCAGCATCGCGGCGGCCAGGTCGCCGGTAGCCGTGGCGAGCAGGGCGGTCGCTGCCTGCACGTATCGTCAGGGTGGGCAGCGCCTGCCGGTCTGGGTTGGGGCGGCGCCACCGGGATCGATGCTGGCGGGATGCAGACCCTTCCGCCGGATCGTACCCGGATGACGGACTGGTCGGCATCGGCTACCAGGGACGCATCTGTGCCCCCCGTGTTCACGGTTGCGCCCACAAAGCAAGACCAACTAATCGTGGTGGTCCGGTCACCTATCGTTAGTACCCCCGCGTACAGGTCGACTCGTCCGTCGCCTTCCGTGCCGGGGCCGCTGAATGTTTCAGCCCGTTTTCATCGTCTTTCATGGCGCAGAACACCGCTTCCGGATGCGCAGCGTGAGGACGGAGAAAGGGCGCTGAAAGGAACTTTAAGATCGGCTTTGGCTCCTTGACCCCTTTCGATGGGGTGGCCGAGCATTTGCGCGGTACGGCCGGACGAAGCGGCCGTCGGCGTGAACGGAGTGCCCGGTGCGGCGCAAAAGCATTGTCGTGTTGGTGGCCACCGCGGTCGCGGCTCTGGTCGTGACCCCGCTCGCGCTCGCCCGGGCCGGCGAAGGCGACGGCGACGCCGGGCACCCGAGCGCCCGCGGCAGCGCCGCGCCGCCGCCCGGGCTCGCGCCCGGGCGCATCGACATGACGGGCGCGACCCCGCTGACCCGCGACGGCGAGCAGCAGCTGGGCTTCGAGGGCGTGAGCGTGCCGGGGCTCGCGAGCTGCCGGGAGTACAAAATTCTGAACCTGGCCGCGAACCGGTACATCGCGGAGGAGCAGGGATTCGGCGGCGCTAGCCACAACATGCTCCGCGCGCGCACCGCGCCCGGCTCGACCGGCAGCTGGGAGATCTTCAAGATCTGCTCCGACGACGGCGGGCACACGGTGTTCCTGCAGGCGCCGTCCGGGTACCTGGTGACGGCGGAGTACGGGTACACCGGCAAGAACTTCGGCATGCTGCGCGGCCGCGGTGAATGGACCGACGTCTGGGAGACCTTCGACGTGTGGACGGACGCGGGCAAGTACTACCTGCGCAACGCCCAGCGCGGCACGTACTTCACCTGCCGCCTCGACTACACGGGCCAGTACTACGAGGAGATGAAGGCGACGGGCGCCGCGCCGGGCAGCTGGGAGGCGCTCTGGTTCGACCCGCTGTAGAACCCCTCAGGTCCGGCCCCGCGCCGCCGACGACACCCGCATGAGGACGAGCCCGAGGGTGCTGATGGTCCTGCTGCTGGGGGTCGCGGCGGCGCTGCCGTCGTCGCAGGCGTACGCGGCGGCGCCGAAGCGGTACGTCAGCTGCGCCGCTCTCCAGCACGACTTCGCGCACGGCGTCGCCCGCGCCGGCGCGACGGACAAGGTGAAGGGCAAAGCCAAGCCCGTCACGAACTTCACGGTGAACCCGGCCGCCTACAACGCCAACAAGCGCCTCGACGCCGACGCGGACGGGATCGCCTGCGAAAGACGCTGAGAGCAGAGCCATGACTCGGGTCCGCGGTGGTGCGGACCGTCGCTCCCGCCAGACACCGTTCGGCCCTGGCGGGCCTCTCTGCCAGGTCCGCGGTCGGTCGAACCCGAGCCGGGCCGTCGAGAACCGCTCGTCGACGACCCGGCGTGCGCCGCGGCTTCATCCGAGGCGGGCGAGGTCCTCGAAGTACGTCGGGTAGGTCTTGGAAACGCACCGCGGGTGCTTGATGCGGATGCCGGGCACCCGCAGCCCGAGCAGCGCCAGGCTCATCGCCATGCGGTGGTCGTCGTACGTCTCGAAATCCGTCGGCGCGATCGCCCCCGGCCGCACCGTGAACCCGTCGGCGTCCTCGGTCGCGTCCAGGCCCGCGCGGCGCAGCTCGGTCACGATGGCCGCGATCCGGTCGGTCTCCTTGCGCCGGATGAAGTCGATGCCGGTGACGACGGTGGGGGAGTCCGCGAACGCCGCCACGGCCGCGAGGGTCTGCGCGGTGTCGGAGATGTCGGCCATGTCGACCTCGATGCCGTGCAGCTCGCCGGTGCCCGTGACCGTGATGCGGTCGGCCGTCCGCTCGACCCGCGCGCCCATCCGCTCCAGCAGGTCCGCGAAGCGCACGTCGCCCTGCAGGCTGCCGGTGCCGAGGCCCTCGACGCTCACCCGGCCGCCGGTGATCGCGGCCGCGGCGAGCAGGTAGGAGGCGGCGCTGGCGTCGGGCTCGATGGCGTAGTCGGCGGGCCGGTACGCCCCCGGCCGCACCGTGAGACCCTCCACCGGAACGCCGAACGCGGCCATGACGGCGGTGGTCGACTCGACGTAGGGCACGGAGACCAACGGCGAGGTGAGCTCGACGGTGAGCCCGTCGGCCATCAGGGGCCCGGCCATCAGCAGCCCGGAGAGGTACTGGCTGGAGATGTGCCCCGGCACCGCCACCTTCCCGCCGGCCACCGGTCCGGTCGCGGCGACGGGCAGGTATCCGGGCCGCCCGAGGTCCTCGATGCTCGCGCCGAGCTCGCGCAGCGCGTCCACGAGCGGGCCGAACGGGCGCGCCCGCAGCTGCGGGTCGCCGTCGACGACGCCGCGCGCCGGGCGCAGCGCCGCGGCGGGCAGGATGAAGCGCCCGGTGGTGCCGGACTGGCGCGCGTCGATGCGAACCTCGCCGGTCGCGGAGCGCGGGTCGATGCCGTCGACGAGCACCGTCTTCGCGGCCTCGTCGACGGCGATGGTCGCGCCCAGCGCCCCCACGGCGCCGAGCATCGCGTAGGTGTCGTTCGCGAAGAGCATCCCCGTCAGCGTGCTGCGCCCGGGCGCGAGGGCGGCACAGATGAGCGCGCGGTTGGTGATGCTCTTCGAGCCGGGCGGGCGCAGGGCGACGTCGGGCGGCGCGGTCAGCGGCGTGACGGCGAGGACGTCCGGCAGGTCATCGGCATGGAGGCTCACCCTTCGATTGTCCCGCAACGGGCTCGGAGTCCGACCCGGCACCCCGCCCCGGGCACCACCGCACCCACCGCGTCTCGCCGGCACCCCTTTTTCGCACCCACCGCGTCTTGGCCGGCGCCGCCTTTTCGCACCCACCGCGTCGTTTCGCATCGCCGCGTCTTTCGCGTCCACGGTGCTGCTTCCCGGGTCCCGGCAACGCCCATCGGCCCGCCGCGGCATGCCCGCCCCGACCCGCCTCGCAGCGGCACCCGTCCACGGTGGACGATCCCCGCGGCGGCCTCCGGCACCACCCTCGTTCGTCTCCAAACGAGGATCGCCGGGTCGACCTTCCGACTCGAATGTGTTTCCTCCGTTCGGCTCACCCGCGGGTGAGAGTTGCCACACGAAGACGGTGCAACTCCCACAATCTTCCGGGATTTCACAAGGCCGCCATGATCGCGGATTCCTTGCGCGGCAACGCATTCCGTCCGCATTCGGATCCACCCCGCGACTCCGCCCGGCCACACGAGCGTGACCCGGACCCTTGTCAGGCGGTTGCGTCTACTGTGGAATCTCAACAAGCTATTTGCCGGTTTCGGTGGCGCATGTTTCATTTGCGGTGCACAGTGATGTCATGAGCAGCAGCGGTGCTGAGCGGTACTACTGGTGCCTTTCTCACCAACGGGTCGAGTCCGAGGACAACATGTGCCCCGGAAGGGATCGCCTCGGACCGTACGACTCGGCGGCGGCAGCGGAACAGGCCCTCGCTACAGTCCATGAACGCAACGAGGCGTGGGACGCCGAAGACGAACGGTGGGAAGGCAAGCACTAGCAAAGCGCCGGAGCCCGTGGCGACCGCGAACCGCCCGGACAGCCGGCTCCCCGAAACACCCGACCACCCGACCACCCGCACAACCCAACCGCGAACATCCCGCAGGATGCGGGAGAACTCCTCCAGGAGGACCACGATGGCCGCAGCTAAGAAGGCCACCACGAGATCGGCCGCAGCGCGCGCGGCCGCGACGACCGCGGCGGCCTCGGCCCCCGCGACGACCGAGCAGGCTCCCGCCAGGGCCCGCAAGACGGTCGCGGCCGGCTCCCCCCGCCGTGCCACGACCGCGGCCGTGACGCCGTCCGCCGCTGACGCAACGGCGGCGACCGCCGCCAAGCCGCGTGCGACCCGATCCACGGCGAGCAAGACGAGCACCACGCCCGCCGCCGCGAAGACCACGGCGGCGAAGTCGGCGACCCCCGCGGCCCGCAAGACGACCGCGGCGAAGTCGGCGACCACGACTCCCGCGGCCCGCAAGGCGGCCGCGTCGAGCACGGCGACCCCGGCCGCCCGCAAGACCACGGCGGCGAAGTCGGCGACCCCGGCGGCGAAGTCCACCGCGGCCGCGAAGTCGACGGCGGCGAAGCCGGCGACCCCCGCGGCCCGCAAGACCGCGGCGTCGAAGGCGGCAGCCCCGGCGGCGAAGGCGACCACGGCCGCGAAGTCGGCGACCCCGGCCGCCCGCAAGACGGCGGCGTCGAAGGCGGCGGCCCCGGCGGCGAAGGCGACCACGGCGGCGAAGAAGACCACCGCGGCGACCAAGTCGACGGCGGCCAAGAAGACGACCACGGCGAAGGCGACCCCGGCCAAGGCGGCCGCGAAGTCCACCACCGCCAAGTCCACCGCCGCCAAGTCCACCGCCGCGAAGTCCACGGCGGCCAAGAAGACGACGGCGTCGAAGGCGGCCCCGGCGAAGGCGACCGCGACGAAGGCCACCGCGGCCAAGTCGACGGCTGCCAAGTCGACGGCGGCGAAGAAGACGACCACGGCCAAGGCGACCCCGGCGAAGGCCGCCACCAAGACGACCGCCGCGAAGACGGCGGCGTCGAAGGCGGCCCCGGCCAAGACGACGGCGGCGAAGAAGACCGCGGCGTCGAAGGCAGCCCCGGCGAAGGCCGCGAAGTCGACGGCGGCGAAGGCCACCGCGACCAAGGCCACCGCGACGAAGGCCGCCGCCAAGTCCACGACCGCCGCGAAGTCCACGGCGGCCAAGAAGACGACGGCGTCGAAGGCGGCCCCGGCGAAGGCGACCGCGACGAAGGCCACCGCGGCCAAGTCGACGGCGGCCAAGAAGACCGCCGCGCCGAAGGCGGCCCCGGCAAAGGCCGCGAAGGCGACCGCGACGAAGGCCACCGCGACGAAGGCCACCGCCGCCAAGTCCGCGACCGCCGCCAAGAAGACGGCCACGGCGAAGGCGGCCCCGGCGAAGGCCGCCACCAAGTCGACGGCCGCCAAGTCGACGGCGACCAAGGCCGCGGCCAAGTCCACGACCGCCGCCAAGTCGACCGCCGCGAAGTCGACGGCGGCCAAGAAGACGACGGCGTCGAAGGCGGCCCCGGCGAAGGCGACCGCGACGAAGACCACGGCCGCCAAGTCCACGCCCGCCAAGTCCACGGCGGCCAAGTCCACCGCGGCCAAGTCCACCGCGGCGAAGGCCACCCCGGCCAAGTCCGCGGCGAAGGCGGCCCCGGCGAAGTCGGTGGCGGCCAAGTCGACGACGGCGAAGGCCACGAAGGCCGCCGCCACGAAGGCGACGGCGACGACGGCCACCGCGAAGGCGACCCCGGCCAAGACCGCCGCGACGAAGACGACGGGCACCAAGGCCACGGCCGCGAAGACGACCGCGACCAAGGCGACCGCCGCGAAGTCGACGGCCGCGAAGAAGACGGCCGCCCCGCGCAAGGCCCCGGCCAAGAAGGCCGCCGCGACCACGGCCCCGGAGACGACGGCCGCCGCGACGACCCCGGCCGACCCGGCGACCCAGCCGGCCGCGGTCGCCGAGGGCGGCCTGGCGGCAGAGTCGGCCCCGGCCGAGGAGACCGCCGCGTCGGAGTCGATCCCGGGCCGCGAGAACGGCAACAACCCGGAAGAGGCCGCGAGCATGACCGCGGAGGACTGGGCCACCCTGGCCCGCCCGTAAGTGCCGAGGAACGGCCGGTCCAACGCCTCGGCGGGGACCGGCCGTTCGCATACCGAGCAAACCCGGCCGGCGCGCCCACCAGCACGCCGGCCGTGCTGCATCCCCGACAAGCCCGGCCCCGCGCTCGCCTCCGCCCCAGCCGCATCGAACCCCCCGACAAGCCCGGCCGCCCCTCCCACCTCCGCGCCGGCCGCGCCACATCCCCGACGAGCCCGGCCACCCCGTTAACCTCCCGCGCCCACCGCGCCGCACCCCCGACGAGCCCGGCCGCGCCGCCCGCCTCCCGCGCCCGCCGTGCCGCCGCCTCCGCGCCGGCCGCGCCGCATCCCCGACAAGCCCGGCCGCCCCGCTAACCTCCCGCGCCCGCCGGCGCCACACCCCCGACGAGCCCGGCCGCGCTGCCCACTTCCCGCCGTGCCACAGCCTCGACAAGCCCGGCCAGCGCGCGGCGAGCTGAGGCACAGGCCGCTCCCAGCCTTCGGTCCGTACAAGCGCCATCGGCGCCGCTGCCGAAGCCGCGCAACCGCCCCGGTCGCACCCCCACCGACTTGCGCCTGACGGCCGGGGAATCTGGGACCAGTCTCGCGCCCGGCGACGCCGGACGGATCGGCCAAAAGCATGAGCGCCTCACCGGTCCCCGGACCGACGAGCGCCTCGGTCCGTGGACCGAGAACGGGACCGGCCGTTCGCGTGATTTCCGGGGTGACCGTTGCTGGTAAGACTGACCTCGTGACCGTCCGCCGAACCTTCGCACCCCGCATCGACTTCAGTGCGCTGCGCCACGAGCTCGAGCTGCCCGACGCGTTCACCGCGCCCGCGCAGCAGGAGGCCGAGGCCGCCGCGCACAAGACGTTCGAGGACCGGCCCGACCGGACCGAGCTCGAGTTCGTCACCATCGACCCGCCCACGTCCAAGGACCTCGACCAGGCGCTGCTCATCGAGCGGCGCGACGACGGCTACCGCGTGCACTACGCGATCGCCGACGTCGCGGCGTTCGTCGAGCCCGGCGGCGCCCTGGAGCACGACACGTGGCAGCGGGGGCAGACCGCGTACCTGCCCGACGGCAAGGTGCCGCTGCACCCCCCGGTGCTCAGTGAGGCCGCGGCGAGCCTCTTGCCGGACCAGGTGCGCCCGGCGGTGCTCTGGTCGATCGACGTGGACGGCGAGGGCAACGCCGTCGGGATCGACGTGCGGCGGGCGCGGGTGCGCAGCCGGGCCAAGCTCGACTACGAGTCGGTGCAGCGGGACGCGGACGCGGGCCGGCTGCACCCGTCGATCGCGCTGCTGCCCGAGATCGGCAAGCTGCTCGTGGCCCGCGGGCTGGAGCGCGGGGCCGTGAACCTGCCGATGCCCGAGCAGGAGATCGAGCCCGACGGAGACGGGTGGCGGCTGACGCTGCGGGCGCCGGTCGCGGTCGAGGAGTACAACGCGCAGATCTCGCTGCTCACCGGGATGTCGGCGGCGCGGATCATGCTCGACGGCGGCGTCGGGCTGCTGCGGACCATGCCACCGGCGGCGCAGGAGACCGTCGAGGCGCTTCGGCTGGCGGCGAAGGCACTGGACGTACCGTGGCCGGATGACGCGACTCCGGGGCAGATGATCGCGGCCCTGGACCCCGCTCAGCCGAGGGCGGCGGCGCTGCTCGACCAGGCCGCGGAAATGATGCGCGGGGCCGGCTACACGCCGTTCGACGGGGCGCCGCCGGAGCAGCCGCTGCACGCCGCGGTGGCCGCGCCGTACGCCCACGTGACAGCCCCGCTGCGGCGTCTGGCCGACCGGTACGTCACCGAGGTGTGCCTCGCGCTCCACGCAGGTGCAGCGGTCCCCTCGTGGGCGCGGGAGGCTCTGCCGAAGCTGCCTGAGGTCATGACCCGCACCGACCGGGTCGCGGGCTCGGCCGAGCGCGGGGCGGTCGACCTGGTGGAGGCGACGCTGCTGCAGGGGCGGGTCGGGGAGACGTTCGAGGCCGCGGTGCTCGACGTGGACCGGGCCAAGCACCGGGCCGACATCGCGATCGACGAGCCGCCGGTGCGGGCGCGCTGTGAGGGCGACTCGCTGCCGCTGGGGGAGCGGATCTCGGTGCGGCTCACGGAGGCGGACCCGGCCAAGCGCAAGGTGACGTTCCACGAGGTGTGACAAAGGTGCGTGTGGGCTTCGTCGGGGGAAACGATCGGTGGGAGGTACAACAGAAGGCATGAGCTACGACCAGATCGAGCTGCCCGACGTCTCGGGCCTGTCCGTCGGCATCATCGGCGGGACGGGACCTCAGGGGCGCGGCCTCGCGTACCGTTTTGCCCGCGCCGGCCAGCGGGTCCTCGTCGGCTCGCGCTCCACCGAGCGCGGCGAGCACGCGGCCCAGGAACTGCGCGAGATGCCGGGCGTGCACGGCGTGGTCGAGGGCGGGGACAACGCGTTCGCCGCGGGGGCCGACGTCGTCGTCATCGCGGTGCCGTGGGAGGGGCACGGGGCCACCGTCGCCGAGCTGGCGCCGCTGCTGAGCGGCGGGCGGATCGTGGTCGACTGCGTGAACCCGCTCGGGTTCGACAAGCAGGGGCCGTATCCGCTGCGCGTCGAGGAGGGCAGCGCGGCCGAGCAGGCCGCGGCGCTGCTGCCTGAGGCCCGGGTGTGCGCGGCGTTCCACCACGTGAGTGCGGTACTGCTGGCGGATCCCGAGGTGGACGCCGTGGACCTCGACGTGCTCGTGCTCGGCGACGACCGGGAGGCCGCGCTGCAGGTGCAGGCGCTCGCGGGGCGGATCAACGGCATGCGGGGCGTGTTCGCGGGGCGGCTGCGCAATGCGGGGCAGGTCGAGGCGCTCACCGCGAACCTCATCGCCATCAACAAGCGGTACAAGGCGCACGCGGGGATTCGGGTGACGGATCTGTGACCGTCGCATTCGACCCGTGGTCCGCGGAGTTCGTCGCGCGGCCGTATCCGGCTTACGCGCGGCTGCGCGAGGAGTCGCCGGTGCTGTGGTTCGAGCCCAGCCGGCAATACCTCATCAGCCGCCACGAGGACGTCAACGCGCTGCTGCGCGACCGGCGCCTCGGCCGCAGCTACCTGCACGTCGCCACGCACGAGGAGATGGGCCGCACGGCGCCGCCGGACTACCAGGAGCCGTTCTGGACCCTCAACAACAACGGCATGCTCGACCGCGAGCCGCCCGACCACACGCGGCTGCGGCGGCTGGTCTCGCAGGCGTTCACGCCGCGGCGGGTCGAGGCTTTGCGGCCGTACGTGCAGCGCCTGGCCGACGAGCTGGTCGACGCGTTCGTGGCGCAGGGCGGCGGCGACCTCATCGCGCAGGTCGCCGAGCCGCTGCCGGTGACCGTGATCGCGGAGCTGCTCGGCGTGCCCGAGGCCGACCGGCATCTGCTGCGGCCCTGGTCGGCGGCGATCTGCGGGATGTACGAGCTGAATCCCGCCCGGGAGACGGCCGAGGCGGCGGTGCGGGCGTCGGAGGAGTTCACGGAGTACCTGCGCGCGCTCGCCCGCCGGCGCAAGGAGGACCCGCGCGACGACCTGGTCAGCGCGCTGGCCGCGGTCGAGGGGCTCAGCGAGGACGAGCTGATCGGCACGTGCGTGCTGCTGCTCAACGCCGGGCACGAGGCCACCGTCAACGTGACCGGCAACGGCTGGCGGGCGCTGCTGCAGCACCCGGAGCAGCTGGCGAAGGTCAGGGCGGACCCGGAGCTGCTCGGCCCGGCGATCGAGGAGCTGATGCGCTTCGACACCCCGCTGCAGATGTTCGAGCGCTGGGTGTTCGAGGACATCGAGGTGCATGGGGTGACGATCCCGCGCGGGAGCGAGGTCGCGCTGCTGTTCGGCTCGGCCAACCACGACCCGGCCGCGTTCGCCGAGCCCGAGGCGCTCGACGTGACCCGGCGCGACAACCCGCACATCTCGTTCGGGGCGGGCATCCACTACTGCCTCGGGGCGCCCTTGGCGCGCATCGAGCTGACCGCCTCGTTCGGGGCGCTGCTGACGAAGGCGCCGGCGATGGAGCTGGTGCGGGACCCGGTCTACAAGCCCGGCTACGTCATCCGGGGCCTGGAAAGTCTCGAGGTTTCCATGTAGGAGTGCCGGCCGATGGCCGATATCACCGGTACAGCTCCGGAAACCGCGTGATTGGGGTCTTGATGGCGGTCTTCGCCAATTTGGGCATTGTTCCGAAGATCGGCATCCTCTGCGCCGCCGGTGTCCTGGTCTCGGCGGCCGCGGGCACGGTCGGCCTGCTGTCCCAGCGTGAACTGAGCCGGCAGGCCGACACCGTCCACACCCTCGACATCGCCAGCAGCCTGCTGCACCACCTCGACACGCGCGAGTCGGAGCTGAAGGTCGACGCGTACCGCGCCATCGCCGAGGCCGACATCGCGGCGATCCTCGGCGACCTGCCCGACGACCAGAGCTCCGTCACCGAGACCCTCGACAAGATCGACGCGCTGGAGCTGCCCGCCGACGTCGACGCGGACCTGGCCGCCATCAAGACCGACGCGCTGGCGTTCAACGATTTCATCGGCACCTTCATCAGGGGAGCCCAGGCCGATCAGGCGTCCGTGCGGGCGCGCGAGGGCGACATCGCCGAGCGCAACCACGCGGTCGACGACAAGATCGGCGCGCTCGAGGACAAGCTCGACGCGCGCATCGCGCAGGAGCGCGGCGAGATGACCGACACCCAGAGCCGGGCGAACTGGGCGACGGCGGCCGCGCTGCTCATCGGCGTGCTGGTGTTCCTGGCGATCGCGATCCCGGTGGCGCGCGCCATCATCCGGCCCGTGCGCAAGGTCCGCGGGGTGCTCGAGGCGCTCGCCCGCGGCGACCTCACCCAGCGGGCCGGCATGACCGGGCGGGACGAGATCGGCCAGATGGCCGCGAGCCTGGACGCGGCGATGGGGAGCATCCGCAGCTCGATCTCGGCCGTCAGTACCAGCTCGGACAGCCTCGCCGACGCCTCCCGCCAGCTGTCCCGGGTCAGCGAGGAGATCGCCGGGGCCGCCGGCTCGACGAACCAGCAGATGTCGGACGCCTCGATGTCCTCGCACGAGGTCTCCCGGCACGTCAGCACGGTCGCGACCGGCGCCGAGGAGATGGGCGCGTCGATCCACGAGATCGCGCGCAACGCCGCCGACGCGGCCGGCGTGGCCTCGGGCGCGGTGCGCGAGGCGGGCGCGGCCAACGAGAAGGTCGAGCGGCTCGCGGTGTCCTCGACGGAGATCGGCAACGTGCTCAAGCTCATCACCTCCATCGCCGAGCAGACGAACCTGCTCGCGCTGAACGCGACCATCGAGGCCGCCCGCGCGGGGGAGGCCGGCAAGGGCTTCGCGGTCGTCGCCAACGAGGTCAAGGACCTCGCGCAGGAGACGGCGAAGGCGACCGAGGACATCCGCCTGCGCGTGACCGCGATCCAGTCCGACACCGGCGCCGCGGCCGAGGCGATCCGGCGCATGGGGGAGGTCGTGGAGGAGATCAACCAGTACCAGGCGACGATCGCCTCGGCGGTCGAGGAGCAGTCGGCCACGACCGCGGAGATGAGCCGCTCGGTCGCCGAGGCGGCCACCGGCGCGGAGAAGATCGCGGCGAACATCGCCGGCGTGGCCGACGCGACCGCCGCCACGACCCAGGGCGTCGGCGCGGCGAAGGGCGCGGCCGGCGAGCTGGCCCGGATGTCCCAGGACCTGCGCCAGCTCGTCTCGTACTTCAAGTTCTGACCGAGGACCGAACCCGCGACGTTCCGTCAAGGCCATGACTCGGGTCCGCGGTGGTGCGGACCGTCGCTCCCGCCAGACACCGCTCGGCGCTGGCGCGCCGTCGCTGCCAGGCCCGCGGCTGGTCACCCCAACCGACTGTCAGTCCAACGAACCCCGACCGGCGGCCGCCCCAATCGCAAATATCGGACGTATACGGCGGCGGGGTATAAATCCGATATGTCGCGGCGCGAAGCGCCCGACATATCGAGCTCAGCGGGCGACTCCCAGCCGACACCACAGCGGGGAACGAGCCCGGGGCATCACGGGCCCGGCCGCCGCCGAGAGAGAGCCGTCAGTCGAAAGCAAGCGACTCCCAGCCGACACCGCGGCGGCGCCCGAGCCCGGGGACATCACGGACCCGGCCGCCGCCGAGAGAGAGCCGTCAGTCGAAGGTGTGCTCCTGCGCGGGGAACACGCCCGTGCGCACCTCGTCGGCGAAGGTCCGGGTCGCGTCCGACAACGCCCCCGCGAGGTCGGCGTAGCGCTTCACGAACCGCGGCGTCCGCCCCGTGCGCAGCCCCGCCATGTCCTGCCACACGAGCACCTGCGCGTCCGTGTCCGCGCCGGCCCCGATGCCGACCGTCGGAATGTGCAGCTCGTGCGTGATGCGCTTGGCGACCTCGCCCGGCACCATCTCGAGGACCACGGCGAACGCGCCCGCCTCGGCGACCGCGTGCGCGTCCTCGACCACGTCCTCGGCGGCGTCCCCGCGGCCCTGCACGCGGAACCCGCCGAGCGCGTGCTCGCTCTGCGGCGTGAACCCGATGTGCGCCATGACCGGGATGCCCGCGCTCACCAGCGCGGCGATCTGCGGCGCGACCCGCCGGCCGCCCTCGAGCTTCACCGCGTGGCAGCCGCCCTCCTTCATGAAGCGGACCCCCGTGCGCAGCGCCTGCGCCGGGCCCTCCTCGTAGGAGCCGAACGGCAGGTCCCCGACGACGAGCGCGCGCCGGGTCGAGCGGACCACCGCGCGCACGAGCGGCAGCAGCTCGTCCTCGGATACGGAGACCGTGGACTCGTACCCGTAGACATTGTTGGCCGCCGAGTCCCCGACGAGCAGGACCGGGATGCCGGCCTCGTCGAAGATGCCGGCGGTGTACTGGTCGTACGACGTGAGCATCGGCCATCGCTCGCCGCGCTCCTTGGCGGCGATCAGGTCACGGGTGCGGACCCGGCGATTGACGGCGCCGCCGTACAAGGACGGGATCTCGGACATCAGCGTCCTCCTCGTTTCACTCCTCGAGGCCCCAATCCGGGGTCCCCGGGCTCAACACCCCGATGGTCGCACCGGCGGCGGCGATTGTTACCGGGACGATGCGGTTTTTCACATCGCCGAAACCGGAATGAGCACTTCGTCGTCCTGTGCGTTGCGCCACCGGGCGAGCTCGGGCAGTACGTCGGCCGGCACGTCCTGGAGGGGATTGAGGACGACCCGGCCCTCCTGCTCGGCCAGCGCCAGGAGCACCACCCGTCGCACCCTGGCCTGCAGGTTCGCCGCGACCGGCGCATCCAGCGTGAGCTCGGCCAGGAACGCGTCGAGGATCGGCTGCACCGGCTCGAGCCGGAAGTCCAGGCCGGTGCGCAGCACCAGCTCACGCACCTGCGGCGGGACGGTGTCGCACAGCGCGAGCCCCGTGACCTGGGACGGGCCGAGCGCGTCGCAGGCCACGACCGCCGCGACGGACGAGCCGAGGTCGCCGGAGAGCTCCAGGGCGACCGGGCGCGACCGCGCACGGTCACGGAACCGGTCCACGAGCGAGGGCCACAGGTCGCAGATCATGCCCGGTCTCATACCCACTCCGGCCCGTTCACGCCCGTGCCTGGTCACATACCGTGGTCCGGTAACTTGTGTGTAATACCGTCGGGCGAGACTTGCCCGAATTGGCCGTAGACAGCTCGTGGGGGCATCACGTGGACCGTCAGCAGGAGTTCGTGCTCCGCACGCTCGAAGAGCGGGACATCCGGTTCGTCCGGCTGTGGTTCACCGACGTGCTGGGCACGCTGAAGAGCGTCTCGGTCGCCCCGGCGGAGCTCGAGTCCGCCTTCGAGGAGGGCATCGGCTTCGACGGGTCCGCGATCGAGGGCTTCGCCCGGGTCTACGAGTCGGACATGGTCGCCATGCCCGACCCGACGACCTTCCAGGTGTTCCCGTTCGAGGGCGGCATGTCCGGCGAGAGCGCGCGCATGTTCTGCGACATCACGCTCCCCGACGGCTCGCCCTCCTGGGCCGACCCGCGCCACGTGCTGCGCCGGGCCCTGTCGAAGGCGGCCGAGAAGGGCTTCACCTTCTACACCCACCCCGAGATCGAGTTCTTCCTGCTGGAGAACCTCGGCGAGAACGGCTCGGTGCCGCGGCCGGTCGACACCGGCGGCTACTTCGACCACACCACCCACTCCGTCGCCCGCGACTTCCGCCGCCAGGCCGTGCTCGCGCTGGAGCGGATCGGCATCTCGGTCGAGTTCAGCCACCACGAGGTCGCGCCCGGGCAGCAGGAGATCGACCTGCGCTACGCCGACGCGCTCACCACGGCCGACAACATCATGACGTTCCGGCACGTGATCAAGGAGGTCGCGCTGTCGCACGGCGTGCACGCGACCTTCATGCCCAAGCCGTTCACCGAGCAGCCGGGCAGCGGCATGCACACCCACCTGTCGCTGTTCGAGGGCGAGCGCAACGCGTTCCACGACGCCAGCGACCCGATGAAGCTGTCGAAGGTCGGGCAGGCGTTCATCGCCGGGCTGCTCGTGCACGCCCGGGAGTACACGGCCATCACGAACCAGTGGGTGAACTCCTACAAGCGGCTGTTCCCGCAGACGCTGCCGAACCGGATCACCGAGTCGCCCGCCTACGTCTGCTGGGGCCACAAGAACCGCTCGGCGCTCGTGCGGGTCCCGGCCTACGGCAAGCCGAACTCGGCCCGCGTCGAGGTCCGCTCGCTCGACGCGGCCTGCAACCCGTATCTCGCGTACGCGGTGATGCTCGGCGCGGGCCTGCGCGGCATCGAGCAGGGCTACGAGCTGCCGCCCGGCGCCGAGGACGACGTGTGGGCCCTCACCGACGGCGAGCGTCGCGCGGCCGGCTACGAGGCGCTGCCGGAGAACCTCTCCGAGGCGATCGACGTCATGGCCGGCTCCGAGCTCGTCGCCGAGGTGCTCGGCGAGCACGTCTTCGACTTCTTCCTCAAGAACAAGCGGACGGAGTGGGAGGAGTACCGCCGGGTCGTCACGCCGTTCGAGCGGGAGCGGTACCTCGGCATGATGTGACGCTCATCCGAAGCGCTCGGTCCGGACCCGCGAGGGTTCGTGGCCGAGCGCGACGAGGATGTCGGCGACCGTCTCCACGAACCCGGTCGGGCCGCACACGAAGACGTTCGGCGCGAAGTCCTTCGGCCACGCGTGGGTGTTGACGTCCACGAGGCCGATCCGTTTGCCGCGCACGCGCGTGTGGATGTACTGCACGTCCAGCCCCCCGTCGTCCCGCACCCGCCGCCGCAGTTCGTCGGCATAAATCGCATCTTCGGGCGTTCTGACCGAATAGAGCAGCCTGAACGGCGTCCTGGAGCCCGAGGCGGCCCGCGCCCGGATCATCGCCATCAGCGGCACGATCCCCGACCCGCCCGCGATGAGCTGCACGGGCGCCGGGTCCGACTGCCGCCAGACGAACCACCCGCCGACGGGCCCCCGAACCTCCACCGGCCACGAAATGTCGTACATATCGGTCAGGTACGGCGAAACCTCACCACCGTCGAGGCGCTGCACCGTGATCTCCAGCCCCGCCGCCGACGCGATCGAGTAGCTGCGCTGCGCCTGGTAGCCATCGGCGGCGGTGAGCCGCACATCGACATGCTGCCCCGGCAGGTGCCCCGGCCAATCGGGAACGTCGAAGATCAATGTCCGGGCGGTGGCCGTCTCCTGCCGAATCGCCGCCAACTCGGCCCGACGCCAGGTCAGTCGGCCTCCGCTTCGCTCCGGCCGACCGACCTCAGAGCTGTGCTTCATGCTGAGCGGCCCCTCCGCTTCGCTCCGGACCGCTCAGTCGCCCTCCGCTTCGCTCCGGCCGACCGACCTCAGAGCTGTGCTTCATACTGAGCGGCCCCTCCGCTTCGCTCCGGACCGCTCAGTCGCCCTGGTACCGCTGCTCGCGCCATGGATCTCCGTAGTTGTGATACCCGGCCCCCTCCCAGAAGCCCGGCTCGTCCGCCGGCATCATCCGCAGCCCGTGCACCCACTTCGCGGACTTCCAGAGGTACAGGTGCGGCACCAGCAGCCGCGCCGGCCCGCCGTGCTCGGGGCTGAGCGCCCGGCCCTCGTACCGGTACGCCACCCACGCCTGCCCGTCGACCAGATCCTCGAGCGGCAGGTTGGTGGTGTACCCGTCGTAGGAGTGTGCCATGACGAAGTCGGCCGCGGTCTCGACGTCCGCGAGCAGGGTGTCGACCGCCACGCCCCGCCAGCCGGTGCCCAGCTTCGACCACTTCGTGACGCAGTGGATGTCGACCGTGACGTCCTCGTGCGGCAGCGCGGTGAACTCGGCCCAGTTCCAGCTGCGCTCCTCGCCCGTCTCGGTGGTGATCACGAACTCCCACCGCTCCGTGCGGATCTTCGGCGTCGGCCCGGCGGACAGCACCGGGAAGTCGTGGGCCAGGTACTGCCCGGGCGGCAGGGCCGGCCCGCCCCCGCGGCGCAGCCCGTGGAAGCCCGGCGTGATGATGCTCATGCGCCCATCCTCCCCCCTCTCGTGGCGGTGGATATTGTCAGTACGTGACGATCGACGGCGCCCCCCGGGGAACCCTGGCCCTCGTGGTCGAGAACGACCCCTCCGACGGCCCCGGCCGTCTCGCCGACTGGCTGATCGCCGGCGGCCTGCAGCTCCAGGTCGTCCGGCCGCACGCCGGCGACGAGCTGCCCGAGACCCTCGACGGCTTCGCCGCGCTCGTCGTGCTCGGCGGCGAGCAGGACGCGTTCGCCGACGCCGAGGGCGAGCGCGACGCCCCCTGGTTCGACCAGCTCGACGGGCTGCTGCGCAAGGCGGTCCGGCACAAGGTCCCGACCCTGGCCGTCTGCCTCGGCGCCCAGCTGCTCGCCCACGCCCACGGCGGCACCGTGGAGCGCAGCTCGGCCGGGCCCGAGATCGGCGTCAAGCTGGTCGCGCGCCGCGACGTCGCCGACAACGACCCGATCTTCGCCGCGGTCCCGTTCGCCCCGGACGTGTTCCATTGGCACCGGGACGAGATCGTCGAGCTGCCGATGCACGCGACCCTGCTGGCCGCCTCGACGCACTACCCGATCCAGGCGTACCGGCTCGGCACCGCGGCCTGGGGCCTGCAGTTCCACATCGAGTGCGACCTGCCGATGTTCGCCACCTGGGCCATGGAGGGCGTGAACACCCTCATCGAGCTGGGCATCGACCCGGTCGAGATGCTCGAGCAGGTCGAGGCGGCCCTGCCCGACGTCGAGGAGGTCTGGAAGCCGTTCGCGGAGCGGTTCGCGGCCGTGGCGCTGGGCCGCACGCCCCACGCCGGCGAGGGCGGGCTGCGCTCCCTGCCGCTGCTCGGGCCGCGCTGATGGACCCGATCAAGGTCAGCCCCGCCCACCTGGCCCGGTTCGGGTTCACCGACAACGAACGCACCGAGGTGATGGCCGGCCCCGACGGGCTGCGGCTGTGGGACCCGGTCGCGCGCCGCGCCGCCGACGACGACACCGCGGCGGTGCTCGAGCAGCTGTACTTCGCCGCCGACCCCGACCTCGCCCTCTTCCAGCTCCAGCGGCTCGTCGAGGCCGCGGGGGAGGAGGTGCGCGACGCCGTCCTGGCCGACAGGGCGCTGCGGCGGCGGCTCATCGGCGTGCTCGGCGTCTCCGCGACCCTCGGCGACCTGCTCGTGGCCAACCCCGACGAGTGGCGCGAGCTCGTCGGGGAGCAGAACAAGCGCGCGGCCGGCTACGAGACCCGGGACGTGTCCACGGTGCCGTTGCTGCGCGGTGGGTACCGCCGCGAGCTGCTGCGCATCGTGGCCGCCGACCTCACCGCGGCCGCCGACGTCGAGGTCACGATGCGGCGCCTGACCGAGCTCGCCGACGCGACCCTGGAGGCGGCCCTGGCCATCGCGGTCGCCGAGCGCCGGGCCAAGGAGCCCGGCGCGGACGAGGTCCGGCTCGCCGTCATCGCGATGGGCAAGTGCGGCGGCCGCGAGCTCAACTACGTCAGCGACGTCGACGTGGTCTTCGTGGCCGAGCCCGCGGGCGACACCGACACCGAGACGGCGATGCGCGCGGGTAGCGCGCTGGCGGCCCGGATGATGGAGATCTGCGGCTTCGTCGCCTGGCCGGTCGACGCCGCCCTGCGCCCCGAGGGCAGCCGCGGCGCGCTCGTGCGGACCGTCGCCTCGCACCTGGCGTACTACAAGAAGTGGGCCAAGACCTGGGAGTTCCAGGCGCTGCTCAAGGCCCGCCCGGCCGCCGGGGACCACGCGCTCGGCGAGCGGTGGCTGGCCGAGCTCCAGCCGCTCATCTGGTCCGCCGCCGAGCGCCCGGAGGCCGTCGACGAGGTGCGCGCGATGCGCCGGCGGATCATCGAGGCGATCCCGCGGGCCGAGGTCGACCGGGAGATCAAGCGCGGCCCGGGCGGGCTGCGCGACATCGAGTTCGCGGTCCAGCTGCTGCAGCTCGTGCACGGCCGGGCCGACGAGTCCCTGCGCACCCCGACGACCCTGGCCGGCCTGCGGGCGCTCATCGAGGGCGGCTACGTCGGGCTGGCCGACGGCGAGGCGCTGCTGCGGGCGTACCGCTTCCTGCGGGTCGTCGAGCACCGCCTCCAGCTGCAGCGCCTGCGCCGCACGCACACGGTCCCGGACGACGCGGACGGGCTGCGCTGGCTCGCCCACGCGCTCGGCTACCGCCCCAACGCGGCCCGCGACGCCGTGGAGTCCTTCCGCACCGAGTGGGTCCGCCACGCCGGCGAGGTGCGCCGCCTGCACGCCAAGCTCTTCTACCGCCCGCTGCTGGAGGCGGTCGCCCGGGTCCCGTCCGAGCAGCTGCGGCTCACCCCCGACGCCGCCCGGGCCCGGCTCGACCTGCTCGGCTTCGCCGACCCGGCCGGCGCCCTGCGGCACATCGAGGCCCTCACCGGCGGCGTGTCCCGCACCGCGGCCATCCAGCGCCAGCTGCTCCCGGCGCTGCTGAACGAGTTCGCGGACGCCCCCGAGCCCGACCGCGGCCTGCTGGCCTACCGCCAGATCTCGGAGAAGATCGGCAACACGCCCTGGTATCTGCGCCTGCTGCGCGACGAGGGCCCGGTCGCGCTGCGGCTGGCGCGGCTGCTGGCGCTGTCGCGGTACGTGACCGACCTGCTCGTCCACGACCCGGAGGCGCTGCGCCTGCTGGCCGACGACGCCGAGCTGGTGCCGCGCAGCGCCGAGGTGCTCACCGAGGGCTTCGCGGCCGCCGCGGCCCGCCACGGCGACCCGGAGGCGGCCATCAACGCCGTGCGCGCCCTGCGCCGCCGCGAGCTGTTCCGCATCGCCTGCGCCGACCTGCTCGGCCTGCTCGACGTGACCGCCGTCGGCGACGCCCTGTCCGCCGTGATCGACGCGACCCTGCGCGCGACCCTGGGCGTCACGGCCGCGTCCGCCCCGGACCTGCCGTTCGCGATCATCGGCATGGGCCGGCTGGGCGGCGCCGAGACGAGCTACCCGTCCGACGCCGACGTGCTGTTCGTCTACGAGGCCCCACCCGGCCGGGCCGACGACGCCGCGGCCAAGGCCGCCCTCACGATCGCCGAGGAGCTGCGCCGCCTGCTCGCCCGCCCGGCCCACGACCCGCCGCTGGGCGTGGACGCCGACCTGCGCCCGGAGGGCCGCCAGGGCCCCCTAGTGCGCAGTCTCGGGGCGTTTCAGCAGTACTACACCCGCTGGTCGAAGGTCTGGGAGGCCCAGGCCCTCCTGCGCGCGCGACTGGTGGCCGGCTCGGCGTCGCTGGGCGCCCGGTTCCTGGAGCTGGCCGACACCAAGCGCTACCCCGACGGCGGCCTGACCCGCGAGCAGATCCACGAGATCCGCCGCCTGAAGGCCCGCGTGGACAGCGAGCGCCTCCCGCGCGGCGCCGACCCCGCGACCCACACGAAACTTGGCCGCGGCGGCCTCGCGGACGTCGAGTGGACCGTCCAGCTGCTGCAGCTGCAGCACGGCCACGCCGTCCCGGCCCTGCGCACCCCGCGAACGCTGGAGGCGCTGACCGCCGCCACCGAGGCCGGCCTGCTGTCCAAGACCGACGCCGCCGAGCTCGAGGCCGCCTGGCGCCAGGCCTCCCGCGTGCGCAACCTGCTGACCCTGGTCCGCGGCCGCGCGACGGACCAGCTCCCGCGCCAGGGCCCCGACCTGGCCGCGGCCGCCTCGGCCCTGGACCCGGGGGCGGAGCCGCAGGAGTTCCTGGACGAGTACCTGCGCGTGGCCCGCCGCGCGCGGGCGGCGGTGGAGCGCATCTTCGACGGCGCCTGAACGCGGAAGTGGCCCGCCCCCAGCCGGGGACGGGCCACTTCCTGGCCGAAGCCGAGATCACACGTCGTAGTACATGGCGAACTCGTGCGGGGTCGGGCGCAGACGCACCGGGTCGACCTCGTTGGCCCGCTTGTAGGAGATCCAGGTGTCCACCAGGTCCTGCGTGAACACGCCGCCCTCGAGCAGGAAGCCGTGGTCGCCCTCGAGCGTGGTGAGCACCTCGTCCAGGGAGCCGGGCACCTGCTTGACGTTCGCGACCTCCTCCGGCGGAAGGTCGTACAGGTCCTTGTCGATCGGCGCCGGCGGCTCGATCTTGTTCTTGATGCCGTCGAGGCCGGCCATCAGCATCGCCGCGAACGCGAGGTACACGTTCGCCGACGGGTCCGGCACGCGGAACTCGACGCGCTTGGCCTTCGCGTTCGTGCCCGTCACCGGGATACGCGTGCAGGCCGAGCGGTTGCGCTGCGAGTACACCAGGTTGACCGGCGCCTCGTAGCCCGGCACCAGGCGGCGGTACGAGTTGACCGTCGGGTTCGTGAACGCCAGCAGCGACGGCGCGTGGTGCAGCAGGCCGCCGATGTACCAGCGCGCGGTGTCCGACAGGCCGCCGTACCCGGCCTCGTCGTAGAACAGCGGCTCGCCGCCCAGCCACAGCGACTGGTGGGTGTGCATGCCCGAGCCGTTGTCCCCGAAGAGCGGCTTCGGCATGAAGGTCGCGGTCTTGCCCGCGGCCCACGCCGTGTTCTTCACGATGTACTTGAACAGCTGGAGCTGGTCGCCCGCCTGCAGCAGCGTGCCGAACTTGTAGTTGATCTCGGCCTGGCCGGCGGTGCCCACCTCGTGGTGCGAGCGCTCGACGACGAAGCCGGCGGCCAGCAGCCGCTGCACGATCTGGTCACGCAGGTCGGCGTAGTGGTCGACCGGCGGGACGGGGAAGTAGCCGCCCTTGTAGGCGGTCTTGTAGCCCCGGTTGCCGCCCGGCTCGTCCTTGCCGGAGTTCCACCAACCCTCGATCGAGTCGATGTAGTAGTACGCCTGGTTCGCCGACGTCTCGTGCCGGATCGAGTCGAAGATGTAGAACTCCGCCTCGGGGCCGAAGTACGCCGTGTCGGCGATCCCGCTCGACTTGAGGTACGCCTCCGCCTTCTTCGCCACGTTGCGCGGGTCGCGCGAGTAGGCCTCCCGCGTGAACGGGTCGTGGATGAAGAAGTTGAGCGCGAGGGTCTTCTCGACGCGGAACGGGTCGATGAACGCCGAGGTCGCGTCCGGCAGCAGCAGCATGTCCGACTCGTGGATCGCCTGGAACCCACGGATGGACGAACCGTCGAAGGCGAGGCCCTCGTCGAACACCTTCTCGTCGAAGGACTCGACCGGAACGTTGAAGTGCTGCATCACGCCCGGCAGGTCGCAGAAGCGAACGTCGACGAAGCGGACGCCCTCATCCTTCAGGTATCGCAACAGCTCTTCAGAATTGGCGAACACTCGTCCTCCAGGTCGCAGGCAAGACCAGTCTGGTGATCACTTCAGTGTGAAGGTGTCTGGTTGGTCGCGACCGTAGAACTGTGCGATTGCCCCGGCATGTCTCGACTGTTTCCGCTGTGTTTCGCCGCCCGTGGCTCGGCCGATCAGCGGCGAGCGTCGTTCGATAGGCTGACGCGTCGTGGAGAATGTGCGGCCCGCGCCGGCAACCCTGGCCCGCCGTTTCGGCGCGCTGTTGATCGACTGGATATCGTGCCTGCTCATCGCGGGTGCGTTCGCGAAGCCCGTCGATGAGCCCTGGCTCGCGCCGGGGGTCTTCGTGGTCGTCTACGCGCTGTTTCTCGGGTTCTTCGGCCAGACACTTGGCATGCGGCTCTTTCGCATCCGCTGTGTGTCCATGAACACAGGGGGGCCGCTCGGTGTACCGCGGGCGCTCCTGCGGGCGATCGTGATGCTTCCGCTGGTCACGGCGCTGATCATGGACCAGAACCAGCGAGGCCTGCACGACCGGGCCGCGGGCTCGGTCGTGCAGGCCGTCTAGCTGAGCGGGCTCAGCGCCCGCGCATCGCCTTGAACTGCCCCTTCGGGGGCTTCATGTTCTTGGGCAGAGCCCCCCGCGGCATCTGCGGCCGGGCCGAGAGCGCCTTGAGCCGCTTGTCGAGGGAGTTCACGTCCTTGGCCGTGATCGTGCGCGGCAGCCGGATCAGCATGTTGCGCAGCTTCGGGAGGGGGATCTGGCCCTCCTCGTTGCCGACCATGTAGTCGCGCAGCTCCGCGTTGCCGATGACCTTGACCAGCCGGCGGCGCTCCTGGCTGATGAGGCCCTTGACCCGGCCCGGGTTGCCCTCGCCGATCAGGATCACGCCGGGGCGCCCGATGACCAGGTGCACCATGTCGAACTGGGTCGTGGAGGCGATGGCCGGGCTGACCCGCCAGTCGCCACGCATGTTCTCGATGATCGAGGCCGCCGCGCCCGGCTGCCCCTCGGCCTCCTTCATCATCGCCTTCTGCGAGCGCAGGTTGAGCACGATGACGGTGCCGAGCAGCGCCAGCAGCACGCCGAGCGGGGCCCAGATCCAGGACACGCCCAGCGCGATGGCGACGCCGACCGCGATCAGCGGCACGAGGACGACCGTCACCACGAGGGGCACGAACGCCTTGTCGCGCTTCGCGGTGAACGAGAAGACCATGCCGATCTGCTTGAGCCGAGTGAAGAAGGAGACCTTCTCCGGCTCCTGGGCCTTTGCCATGCCTCCGAGTCTAGAGGGACACGCTCAGGAGTTGAGAGCCCGGTTCTCCAGCGCCTGCCGGTAGAGGCGTCCGGCGCGGTACGAGGAGCGCACCAGCGGCCCGGAGAGGACCCCCGCGAAGCCGATCTGCTCGGCCTCCTCGCGCAGCTCGACGAACTCCTCGGGCTTGACCCACCGCTCGACGGGGTGGTGGCGCGGGGTCGGCCGCAGGTACTGCGTGATCGTCACCAGCTCGCACCCGGCCTCGTAGAGGTCCTTGAGCGCCTGCGTCACCTCGGCCCGCTCCTCGCCCATGCCGAGGATCAGGTTCGACTTGGTGACCAGGCCGGCCTCGCGCGCCTTGGTCAGCACGCCCAGCGACCGCTCGTAGCGGAACGCGGGCCGGATGCGCTTGAAGATCCGCGGCACGGTCTCGACGTTGTGCGCGAGCACCTCGGGCCGGGCCTCGAAGACCTCCTTGAGCAGCTCCGGCTCGCCGTTGAAGTCGGGGATGAGCAGCTCGACGCCGCACCCCTCAACCAGGGCGTGGATCTGCCGGACGGTCTCGGCGTAGAGCCAGGCGCCGCCGTCGGGAAGGTCGTCGCGGGCCACACCGGTGACGGTCGCGTACTTCAGCCCCATCGTCGCCGTCGACTCGGCGACCCGGCGCGGCTCGTCCGCGTCGAACTCGGCCGGCTTGCCGGTGTCGATCTGACAGAAGTCGCAGCGGCGGGTGCATTGGTCGCCGCCGATGAGGAAGGTCGCCTCGCGATCTTCCCAGCACTCGTAGATGTTGGGGCAGCCGGCTTCCTGGCAGACCGTGTGCAGGCCCTCGCGCTGGACGAGCCCCCGCAGATGCGTGTACTCGGGGCCCATCTTGGCCGAGACCTTGATCCACGACGGTTTGCGCTCAATCGGCGTCTCCGCGTTACGCGCTTCGATGCGCAGCAGACGACGGCCTTCGGGAACAACGGCGGTCACAGCTCGAAGACTACGCCCGGCGACTGCCCAAGAACCGGGAACGCGATTGACGTCACGTCTTCCACGTTTCCAAATCACCCGGTCCGGCAATAGGCGAACAGTGGTGCTCAACGACACGCTGGTGGCCTTCGCCGACGGAAACCCTATCGATGTCCTGCGGTCCTACCCCGTGCTGGACAAACCGGCCACCCGTGCACTCGTCGAACGCCTCTTCCCCGGGGCCGCGGTCGAGGAGATCGGCGACGAGCTGCTCGTCGACGCCCTCAACCCGCCGGCCGACGTGGTCTGCGTCGGCTGCTTCAGCGGCCTCGACCTGGTGTGCAGCTGGGGCCTGACCCCGCGCCGCCCGTCCGAGCTCGACCCCGTGGTGCTGGCCGCGAGCGAGCGCCGCAACGTCTACCTGCACGCCGCCCACAGCGACGCCGGCTGGTGCAGCTACGGCGTCTGGCGCGACGGCTCCCGCGTGCGCGCGCTGAGCGTGTGCGCCGACCCCGCCGTCGTCGAGGACGAGGGGGAGCGGCTCGGCTTCGAGCGGCCGGACACCGACCCCCGCGAGCTGAGCTGCTCGTCGATGCAGGGCCTGTTCGGCTTCGCCTGCGACGACCACGAACGCCTCGACGACGTCGACCCCGAGCTGATC
This sequence comes from Dactylosporangium sp. NPDC000244, assembly GCF_040300725.1. Lineage (NCBI taxonomy): Bacteria > Bacillati > Actinomycetota > Actinomycetes > Micromonosporales > Micromonosporaceae > Dactylosporangium > Dactylosporangium sp. NPDC000244. The sequence goes on along the minus strand of NZ_JBEPEH010000016.1, from coordinate 191,566 downwards.
CCGGTCGTCGCCTACCGGATCAGAACAGCGTCGTGAGGTGCCGCTCGACGATCGGCAGCAGCTCGTCGACGGTCACGTCCCGGCCCAGCTCGGCCGAGAGCGACGTCACGCCCGCGTCGCGAATGCCACAGGGCACGAAGATGTCGTACCGCGAGAGGTCGCAGTCCGCGTTGAGCGCGAACCCGTGCAGCGTGACCCCGCGGGCGACCCGGATGCCGATCGCCGCGACCTTGCGATCGGGGCCCCGCTCGTCGGCCGGCACCCAGACCCCGCTGCGGCCCTCGACCCGGACCGTGGCGACGCCGAGCTCCGCGCAGACGTCCATGAGCAGCTGCTCCATGCGCCGCACGTACGCCACCACGTCGACGGGATCGGGCAGCTTCACGATCGGGTAGCCCACCAGCTGCCCCGGCCCGTGCCAGGTGATCTTCCCGCCGCGGTCGACGTCGATCACCGGCGTGCCGTCGAAGGGCCGGTCGGCGGGCTCGGTGCGCTTGCCGGCCGTGTAGACGCTCGGGTGCTCCAGCAGCAGCACCGTGTCGGGCGCCGCGCCGTCGGCGACCTCCGCGTGGACCCGCCGCTGCTCGGCGAGTGCCGCCTCGTAGTCCACGAGCCCGGCCCGGACGATTCGCATACCCACCACGCTGGTCACGGGCCCAGCGTACGCCGCACTCCACCGCGGAGCTTTGTGTGGGAAGCGGACATAGTGGTGCGTCGAAGGTCACACATAGCGTGGTGCTCCCCACAGCAGAAAGGGCACCGCCATGCCCAGGCCATTGCGCTGGATCCTGCCCGCGGCCGCCGCGCTGGTCGCCGCGATCGCGCTCACCACCGTCTCGACGCCCGCCTACGCCGCCACGCTCACGACGGTCGGCAGCTTCGGGTCGAATCCCGGCAACCTCACGATGTACTCGTACCGCCCCGACGGCCTCCGCTCGGGAGCGCCCGTCGTCGTCGCGATGCACGGCTGCACCCAGAACGCGACCGACTACTTCACCAACTCCGGCTGGCGCAAGTACGCCGACCTGTGGAAGTTCGCCCTGGTCCTGCCGGAGCAGAAGTCCGCCAACAACAGCACGAGCTGCTTCAACTGGTTCGAGACCGGCGACACCGCCCGGGGCTCGGGCGAGCCGCTGTCGATCAAGCAGATGGTCGACTACGCGGTGGCGAACTACGGCACGAACCCGGCGAAGGTGTACGTCACCGGGCTCTCGGCCGGCGGCGCGATGACGGCCGTGATGCTGGCCACCTACCCGGACGTGTTCGCCGGTGGCGCGATCATGGCCGGCCTGCCGTACCGCTGCGCCACGTCGATGACGGCCGCGTACAGCTGCATGAACCCCGGCGTCGACAAGACCCCGGCGGCCTGGGGCGACCTGGTGCGGGGCGCGTACTCCGGCTACTCCGGCGCGCGGCCCCGGGTCGCGATCTGGCACGGCACCGCCGACACCACCGTGGCCCCGGCCAACGCGACGGAGCTGCGCGACCAGTGGACGAACGTGCTCGGCGTCGGCCAGACCCCGACGTCGACGGCCTCGCTGCCCGGCGGCACGTCGCTGTCGAACTACGGGGACAAGGTCAAGGTGTACCTCGTGTCGGGCATGACCCACGCGACGCCGGTCGACCCCGGCTCGGCGACGGAGCAGTGCGGCACCGCGGGCACGTACTACAAGGACACCATCTGCTCGTCGTACTACCAGGCGCTCGACTGGGGCCTGTCGACCGGCGGCCCGACCACCGGCCCGACGACCGCCTCACCGACGTCCTCACCGACGTCCTCGCCGACGCCGAGCCCGACCCCGACGCAGGGCTCCGGCCCGTGCGTGCGCGCGTCGAACTACGCGCACGTGACCGCCGGGCGGGCGCACCAGACCGGCGGCTACACCTACGCAAACGGGTCGAACCAGGCGATGGGCCTCTACAACGTGTTCACCACCCACGGCCTGCGTCAGACCGCCGCCAACTATTACGTGATCGACGACACGGCCTGCTGAAGGGCCTCCTCGACGGCGCGGCGCGCGAGCCTTGCGCGCCGCCGCCCTCGCCCTTCGCCGGCGGCTATCCGGCCGACGACACGGCCTGCTGAAGGGCCTCCTCGACGGTGCGGTGCGCGAAGGGGAAGCCCTCCCGCATCAGCACCGCGGGGAGCACCCGCTGGCTGGCCAGGGCCTCGCCGCCGAACTCGCCGACGGCCACCTTCAGCGCGAAGCCCGGCACCGGCAGCAGGTTGGGCCGGTGCATGACCCGCGCGAGGGTCTCGGAGAACTCGGCGTTGGTGACCGGCTCGGGCCCGGTGAGGTTCACCGGCCCGGACAGCTCGCGCTCGAGCACGAACACGACCGCGGCGAGCCAGTCGGGGACGGAGATCCAGGGCAGGTACTGCCGGCCATCGCCCATCCGCCCGCCCGCGAAGAGCTTGAACTGCAGGTAGAGCGGCTTGAGCAGGCCGCCCGCCGGGTCCAGCGGAAACCCGGTGCGCAGCAGCGCCACCCGCGTCCCGGCGTCCTCGGCCGGCCGGGTCGCCGCCTCCCACACCTTGCACACGTCGGCCAGGAAGCCCTCGCCCGCGGGGGAGGACTCGTCGACGACCCGGTCGCCGGTGTCCCCGTAGAACCCGACGGCGGAGGAGTTGAGCAGCACCTTCGGCCGCTTCGGGGCCGCGGCGATCGCCCGCGCGAGGGTGCGCGTGGTGTCCACGCGGCTGTCCACGATCGTCTTCTTGTACTGCGCCGTCCAGCGCTTGTCCCCGACGCCCGCGCCGGCCAGGTTGATCACCGCGTCCGCGGCCGCCACGACCGTGCCGTCCAGCACCCCGGCGGTCGGGTCCCAGCGCACCTCGCCGGGCCGGGGCGGGCGCCGAACGAGCGGCGTGACCTGGTGCCCGGCTTCGCGCAGGTGCGGGATGAGCCGCTGGCCGAGAAAGCCGGACGCCCCCGCGATCAGGATCTGCATGAGGTCATCTTGCCCGGATCCGTCCCCGGAGAACATCAAGGGGCGCCCCGGCCCGCCGGGACGCCCCTTGATCGTCAGGTGCTACAGGCCCAGGTCGGCCTCGAAGTGCCCGGCCTCCAGGCGCTCCTTGATCGTGCCCAGGAAGCGCGCGGCGTCGGCGCCGTCGACGATCCGGTGGTCGTAGGACAGGGCCAGGTAGACCATCGAGCGCGGCGCGATGATCTCGCCGAGCTCCGGGTCGCTCACCACGACGGCCCGCTTGACCACGGCGCCGGTGCCCAGGATCGCCACCTGCGGCTGGTTGATGATCGGCGTGTCGAACAGCGCGCCCCGGCTGCCGGTGTTGGTCAGCGTGAACGTGCCGCCCGCGATGTCGTCCGGGCTGAGCTTGTTGCCGCGGGTCCGCTCGGCCACGTCGGCGATGCGCTTGGCCAGCCCGGCCAGGTTGAGGTCGCCCGCGTTCTTGATGACCGGGACGATCAGGCCCTTCTCGCTGTCGACCGCCATGCCGAGGTGCTCGGCGTCGTGGTAGGTGACCGTGCCCGCCTCGAGGTCGATCGAGGAGTTCACGCCGGGGTGCACCCGCAGCGCCTCGACCGCCGCCAGGGCGAAGAACGGCAGGAACGACAGCTTCACGCCGTGCGTGGCCTGGAACTGCGCCTTGGCCTTGTCGCGCAGCTTCGCCACCTTCGTCACGTCGACCTCGACGACGGTGGTGAGCTGGGCCGAGACCTGCAGCGACTCGACCATCCGCCGCGCGATGAGCGCCCGCATCCGGCTGAGCTTCTGCGTCTGGCCGCGCAGCGGGCTCGGGGCCGCCTTCGCCGCCGCGGCGGTCGAGCCGCCGGTGCTCGCGGCGGCCGGGGCGGCGGCGGGCGCCGGCTGGGCGGCGGCCTCCTTCGCCTTGGCGGCCGCGTCGAGCACGTCCTGCTTGCGGATGCGCCCGCCGACGCCGGTGCCGGAGAGCTGGGCGAGGTTCACCCCGTGCTCGGCGGCGAGCTTGCGGACCAGCGGCGTGACGTAGCCGGCCTCCTCGGCCGAGACCTTGCCGTTGCCGCTCGCCGGCGCGGCGCCGGCCGCGGTGACGTTGGTGGCCGGCCCGGCCTGCACCGGCGCGCTCGCGGCCGGCTGCGGCTCGGGCGCGGCGGCCTTCGGCTGCGGCTTGGGCTCGGGCTTCGGCTCGGCCTTGGGCTCCGGCTTCGGCTTCGGCTCGGGCTTCGGCTCGGGCTTGGCCTCCGCCTTGGGCTGCGGGGCGGGCTCGGCCTTCGCGGGCGCGGCCCCGGCGGCGCCGATCACGGCCAGCTCCGCGCCGACCTCGACCGTCTCGTCCTCGGGAACCTTGATCTCCAGCAGCGTGCCGGCGACCGGCGACGGGATCTCGGTGTCGACCTTGTCGGTGGAGACCTCGAGCAGCGGCTCGTCGGCCTCGACGCTGTCGCCGACCTGCTTGAGCCAGCGGGTGACGGTGCCCTCGGTGACGCTCTCGCCGAGCGCGGGCATCTTCACCGACGTGCCCTCGCCACCGCCGGACGAGGTCGCGGCGGCCGGGGCCGGCTCCTCCTGCGGCTCCTGCGCGGCGGGCTCCTCCTGCGCGGCGGGCTCTTCCTGCTCCTCCGCCGGCTCCTGCGCGGGCTCGGCGCCCCCGGAGGCCTCCGCGGCGTCGCCGCCGATGACGGCGAGCTCGGCGCCGACCTCGGCGGTCTCGTCCTCCTGCACGACGATCCGGGTCAGCACCCCGGCCGCCGGGGAGGGGATCTCCGTGTCGACCTTGTCGGTCGAGACCTCGAGCAGCGGCTCGTCGGCCTCGACGTGGTCGCCCTCCTGCTTCAACCAGCGGGTGACGGTGCCCTCGGTGACGCTCTCGCCCAGCCGGGGCATGGTGACCGATACCGGCATGTGAAACGACTCCTCGTACTGTGCTTGGTGGCGGTCGGATGCCTGATCAGTGGACGTGCAGCGGCTTGCCGGCCAGCGCCAGGTGCGCCTCGCCGAGAGCCTCGTTCTGCGTGGGGTGCATGTGCACCAGCGGGGCGACGTCCCCGGGGAACGCCTCCCAGTTGTAGATCAGTTGAGCCTCGCCGATGAGTTCGCTCACCCGCGCGCCCACCATGTGGACCCCGACGACGGGGCCGTCCTTGACCCGGATCAGCTTCACGAAGCCCGCGGTCCGCAGGATCTGGCTCTTGCCGTTGCCGGTCAGGTCGTACTGGACCGTCTCGATCTTGTCGTCGCCGTGCAGCTCGCGGGCCTTGCCCTCGTTGAGCCCGACGGAGGCGACCTCGGGCTCGGAGTACGTCACGCGTGGGATGCCCGACTCGTCGAAGACCTGCGGCTGCTGGCCCGCGATCTCCTCGGCCACGAAGATGCCCTGCTGGAAGCCGCGGTGCGCGAGCTGGACGCCCGGCACGATGTCGCCGACGGCGTAGATGCCCGGCACGGAGGTGCGCAGCCGCTCGTCGGTGATGACGAACCCGCGCTCCATCTTCACGCCCTGCTCCTCGTAGCCGAGGTTGGCGGTGGTCGGCCCGCGACCGACGGCCACGAGCAGCAGCTCGGCCTCGATCGTGTCGCCGCCCTGGATCGACACCTTCACGCCGCCGTCGGTGCGCTCGACGCCCTCGAAGGGCTTGCCCACCTTGAACTTGATGCCCCGCTTGCGGAACGCCCGCTCGAGCGCCTTCGAGCTCGCCTCGTCCTCGACCGCGAGCAGCCGGGGGAGCGCCTCGACGATCGTGACGTCGACGCCGAAGGACTTCCAGGCGCTGGCGAACTCGCAGCCGATGACGCCGCCGCCGAGGATGATCGCGGAGGCCGGCACGTGGTCCAGCCCGAGCGCGTGCTCGCTGGTGATGACCCGCTCGCCGTCCACGACGAGGCCGGGCAGGGTCTTGGAGTAGGAGCCGGTGGCCAGCACGATGTTCTTCGCCGTGTACCGCGTGCCCGCGACCTCGACGGCGTCCGGCGCGACCAGGCGCCCCTCGCCCTCGATGAGCGTCACCTTGCGCGCCTTGGCCAGGCCCTGCAGCCCCTTGTACAGCTTGGTGACCACGCCGTCCTTGTAGGCGTTCACGGCCTTCATGTCGACGCCGTTGAACACGGCCTGGATGCCGAACTGGTCCGCCTCGCGGGCGGCGTCGGCGACCTCGCCCGCGTGCAGCAGCGCCTTGGTCGGGATGCAGCCGCGGTGCAGACACGTGCCGCCGAGCTTGTCCTTCTCCACCAGCGCGACGGACAGGCCGAGCTGGGTCGCGCGGAACGCGGTCGCGTAACCGCCGCTGCCGCCGCCCAGGACGAGAACGTCGAAGGAGTTGGCGTGTGGGTCGCTCACGAATTCTCCCAGGTGATGCACGGGCCCATCGGCTCGTGACGGTGCGAATCGGGGGTTCGCCCTTCGCATGACGATCCTTGGCCATCTTGTCACTTGCCCTGCTCGCCTGCGACAAAGGGGCGGCTTCGTAGGGTCCCGGGGACCGGTCGTGACGTCGTACCCTGTGCACGAGCTGTGCACCGACTCGACGAAGAGGAGCGATCGTGGCTTGGTTCCGCCGACGCAAGCCGGCAGCGGGAGGGCGTGCCGCCAGCCGCGAGGACCTGGCTTATCTGGAGGAGTTCGTCCGATCCCGGCGGGGCGTGGAGGGCTTCATCGAGCCGCGCACGACCGTGACGGAGACGACACTGCTGCTCATCGCCCACGACGGCGAGTGGACCCGCCGGCGGATGGAGAGCCCGCAGGCGGCGCGCCAGTTCGCGCACCGCCTGAGCATGCCCGTCTACGACATTGCGCTGGTGGGATACCCCCAGCGCTGGCGGGACTACAACGCCCGCAACAAGAACGCCTGACTACACCGGCTGGGCTGACGACACCGGCTTACTGCTCGGACGCGATCTCTTCCACCAGCTCGACCAGGGTGCGGACCGGGACGCCGGTGCCGCCCTTGGTCCAGTAGCCGAAGGGCTCGCCGGTGTGGTAGCTGGGGCCCGCGATGTCGATGTGGGCCCACTGCACGCCCTCGGTCACGAACTCGGACAGGAACACGCCGCCCTGCAGCATGTGCCCGGCGCGGTCCATCCCGGCGTTGACCTGTGAGATGTCCGCCACGTCGGAGTCCATGCCCTTGCGCACGTCCTCCGGCAGCGGCATCGGCCAGGCCGGCTCGCCGGTCCGCTCGCCCGCGTCCCGGACCCGCTCGCACAGCTCCGGCGTGCCCATGACGCCCGCGATGCGCTTGCCGAGCGCGATCACCTGCCCGCCGGTGAGGGTCGACACCTCGAACAGGTAGTCGGGGTCGTCCTCGCAGGCCCGGGCGATCGCGTCGCCGAGGATCATGCGGCCCTCGGCGTCGGTGTTGAGCACCTCGACCTGGGCGCCGCTGTACATCCGCACGACGTCGCCCGGCCGGTACGCGCTGCCGGAGACCATGTTCTCGGCCATCGGCGCGTACGCCACGACCGCCACCTTCGGCTTGAGCTGGGCGATCGCGAGCATGGTGGCGACCACCGCGGCGGCGCCGGACATGTCCGACTTCATCTCCCACATGCCCGCGCTCGGCTTGATCGACACGCCGCCGGTGTCGAACGTGATGCCCTTGCCGACGAGCGCGACCCGCCGGGTGGCACCGGCCGGCTCGTAGGCCAGGCGCACCAGGCGCGGCGCGGCCGCCGAGCCGAGGCCGACCGCCAGGATGCCGCCGTAGCCCTGCTTGGCCAGGGCCTTCTCGTCCAGTACGGACACCTCCAGCGACACCTCACGCGCCGCCGCCGCGACCTGCTCGGCGAACGCGGGGGGCCGCAGCTCGTTCGGCGCCGTGTTGATCCAGTCCCGGGTGCGGGCCACCGCGGCGCCGAGCACCCCGGAGCGCTTGAGCGCGGCCTTGGCCGCCCGGGCGCCCGCGTCCGGCACGTGCACGAGCACCTTGCGCAGCGGGTCCCGGCGACCGGCGGCGGGCTTGGACTTGTAGCCGGCGAACCGGTACGCGCCCAGCAGCGCGCCCTCGGACACGGCCCGCAGCCCGGCGCTCAGCGCCGCGGGGCCCGTCTCGCCGTCGTCGGCCAGCGGCAGCACCAGGGCCGCCGAGGCCGATCCGGCCAGGGCCCGGGCCGCGGCCCCGGCCGCGCGGCGCAGCGACTCGGCCGAGGGCGCCCGGCTCGCGTCGCCGCCGGTGGGGGCGCCGAGGCCGACCGCCACCACGAGCGGGGCGCTCACCGCGCCGAACGCGGCGAGCTTGGTCACCTCGCCGAGCGCGCCGGTCGCACCGAGCACCCGCAGGGTCTCGGCGAGCCCGCCGCCCGGCCGGTCGCTGAACGCCGCCGCGACGCTCTGCGCGCCCGGCGCGAGCACGAGCTTCGCGTCGGGGCTGTCATCGGCGTACACACCGATGACGACGGCGTCGGCGGCAAGGGTCGCTGGGTCGGTGTCGACCAGGGTCAGGGAGGTCACTGGTGCTCCACATCACTGATGGTTCGCTGCGCTTCGGCGGCCGGACCGTTCACTGCGGGGTCGCCGCAACTTCAGCATGCCGCCGAATCGGGTGCAGGACACGATAACCAACGCGATAGGTTGCGGGCATGACCCAACCCTTGCGGCACCCCGCGTTGTATCACCGCCATGCGGCGCTCGGTGCCAAGTTCGCGGCGTTCGGCGGCTGGGAGATGCCCCTCGAATACGCCGACGGCGGCGTGCTCAAGGAGCACACGGCCGTCCGCGAGAACGTGGGCGTGTTCGACGTGTCCCACCTGGGTAAGGCCCGGGTGCGGGGTCGCGGCGCGGCCGCGTTCGTCAACGCCTGCCTCAGCAACGACCTCGACCGCGTCAGCGCGGGCCAGGCGCAGTACACCCTCTGCCTGGACGAGACCGGGGGCGTGGTGGACGACCTCATCGCGTACCGGTTCGGCGACGACGACGTCTTCCTCATCCCGAACGCGGCCAACACCGCCGAGGTGGTCCGCCGCCTGACCGCCGAGGCGCCGGCCGGCATCGGCGTGGTCGAGCAGCACGAGATCTTCGCCGTGCTCGCCGTGCAGGGCCCGCGCTCGGCCGAGGTGCTGGCCGGCCTCGGCCTGCCCACGGACCACGAGTACATGAGCTTCACGGTCGCGTCCTACGAGGGCACCGACGTCGTGGTCTGCCGCACCGGCTACACCGGCGAGCACGGCTACGAGCTCGTCGTGCCGTCCCACGACGCGCACACCCTGTGGGACGCGATCGTCGCGGCCGGCGCCCGCCCCTGCGGCCTCGCGGCGCGCGACACGCTGCGCACGGAGATGGGCTACCCGCTGCACGGCCAGGACCTCTCCCTCGACATCACCCCGGTGCAGGCGCGCTCGGGCTGGGCCGTGGGCTGGAACAAGCCGGCGTTCTGGGGCCGCGAGGCGCTGCTGGCCGAGAAGGCCGCGGGCCCGCGCCGGGTGCTCTGGGGCCTGGAGGCGCTCGACCGCGGCATCCCGCGCGCGCACATGGCGGTGCTGGCCGCGGACGGCACCCAGGTCGGCGAGGTGACCAGCGGCACGTTCTCGCCCACCCGCAAGGTCGGCATCGCCCTGGCGCTGATCGACACCGCGTCGGGCGTGCGCGAGGGCGACGAGGTGGCGCTGGACGTGCGTGGCCGCCGCTGCGCGGTCCGGGTCGTGAAGCCCCCGTTCGTGAAGTCCTCGGTCAGGTAGCTCCGTCCGGTGGCGCAGTCCGGAAGCTCGGTCAGGTAGCCAGCACGACGAGCGCGGCGGCCGTCGACAGCTCGATGGCCGCCCCGATCACGTCCCCGGTGATGCCGCCCAGCCGCCGCCGGGCGTGGGCCGTGAGCGCCCCCGCGACGAGCACCGCGGCCAGCACGGCCCCGGGCCCGCGCCAGGGGTCGACCAGCACGCCGAGCCCGCCCGTGACGAGGATCACCAGCCCCAGCAGCCACCCCGGCACCGTCTGCGCGACCAGCGCCCCGAGCCCCCCGGGCCGGGCGGCCGGCAGGCCCCGGCGGCAGGCCACGGTCGCGCCCAGGCGCCCCGCCGCGAACGCGAGCACGACGGCGATCGGCATCCGGTCCAGCAGCGAGGTGGCGGCCGCGGCGTCCACGAGCAGGACGGCGGCGATGGCGGCGACCCCGAACGGCCCGATGTCGGACTTCTTCATGATCTCCAGGGCCCGCTCGGGCCCGGCGTAGGAGCCGAGCCCGTCGGCCGTGTCGGCCAGCCCGTCGATGTGCAGCCCGCGGGTGAGCAGCAGCCCCAGCGCGACGAGCACGGCCCCGCCGAGCAGCGGCGCCGCCCCGAGCCGCACCAGCCCGCCCGCGAGCAGCGCCAGCACCAGCCCGAGCAGCGCCCCGGCCAGCGGGGCCAGGAGCATCGCGACCCGCGCGGTCGGCCGGTCGACCCGGTCCGCGCGCACCGGCGCGACCGTGAACAGGCTCAGGGCGAGCCTCAGTCCTCCCACGACGGCTTCACGTACGGCATCTCCGCCGTCGGCGAGTCCGCCACCACCCGCTGGATCTCCGCCTCGATGTGCTCCTGCTCGCTGAGCCCGTCGGCCCCGTCCCCGTCCCCGGCGTCGGCCCCGGCCTCGTTTCCGGCCGAGCGCAGGGGCGTCGCGGCCGCGATCGTCAGGGCCGTGTTGATCAGCGGCAGCGCCGCGAGCGCGGTGGCGCCCTCGCCGAGGCCGAGCCGCAGCGCGAGGAACGGCGCCGCGCCGAGCACGTCCGCGGCCAGCTTCACGGTCGGGTTGTCGCCGTGGTCGGGCATCATCATCCAGTGCCGCGTCTGGGCGCCGTAGTCGCGGGCCACCAGCGCGGCCGCGATCGCGACGGGCCCGTCGACCAGCAGCGGCAGCCGGCGGGAGGCGGCCCCGAGCACGACGCCGGTGGCGACCGCGATGTCGCCGCCGCCCAGCATCGAGAGCATCACGTGCGGTTCGCGGCTGCGCGTACGAATGCGATGACGGGCGTCGCGAATGGCGCCGACCTTGCGGATCCAGGCGGCGTCGTCGACGAAGCCGGAGGAGTCCACGACCCGGCCCAGCAGGGCGGCCGGCTCGGCGCCGGTGAGCACCGCCACGATCGCGGCCGCGGCGGCGTCCGACCCGGCCCCGCAGGCGCCCAGGACCAGCAGGTCCACGCCCTCGTTGGCGGCCGCGTCGGCCAGCCGCCAGCCCAGGGTCAGCGCCGCGTCGACGCCGGTGTCGTCCAGCGCGTCGTGCAGCTCGGCCGGGCCCGCGGACGGGCAGTCGATGGCCTGGACGCTCGCGCCCGCGCCGGCGGCGAGCATGGCCAGGGTGCCGTTGCCCTCCACGACCTCGTTCAGGCGCCGGTCGGCGGCCTCGGCGGAGTCCCCGGCCGCGAAGCCGCCCGTGCGGTCGCCGCGCAGGACGAGCACCCGGGGCTGCTGGAACGGGCGAGGGTCGGGCCGGCCCTGCACGCCGCCGGCGAAGCGCACGACGGGCACGAGCCCGCCCAGGCCGGCGCCGTTGAGCCGCAGCGTGAGCAGCCGCTCGGCCGCCTCGTGGGCGGTCGACTCGTCGGGCAGCGGAAGTTCCATGCCGGGGGAGAACGAGAGCGTGTCGCCGCCGTCGGCGGTGGACAGCACCGAGCCGGCCCCGGTCGAGGAGAAGACGAAGGGCTCAACGGGGGCCGCCGCCGGCTCCTGCGGCTTCGGGGTCTCGCGCGCCCCGGCGTGCTGCACCAGCTCGCCGCCGCGCAGCCACGAGACCTCGCCCGCCACCACCAGGGCGACGCCGTCGCACGCGGCCGCCACGCGCTGGTTGAGCAGGCCGCTCGCGTCGGCGAAGGTCCGCCCGGCGTCGGTCGCCGGCAGCACGCCGAGCCCGACCTCGGGCCCCACGAGCACCAGCAGCCCCGCGCCGCACGAGCGCACCGCGCCGGCCAGCGCCGCGATCGGCTCTTCGGCGGCCGCCGGGTCCGACCAGTCGCCGGCGGTGTCGTACACCACGGAGAGCCAGTTGCCGAGATCGTCGACGAGGATCGTCTCCTCGCTCTTCGCCCCGGTCAGCAGCTCGGCCAGGCGGTCGGGGGAGTCGCCGACCTCCTCGGTGACCCAGGACTCCGGGCGTCGCTGCCGGTGCGCGGCGATACGAGCCGCCCAACCGCCGTCCGACGTGCGCTCTTGCGCGGTCGCGACATAGCGCACCGCACCGGCCCCGGCGACGAGCGCCTCCGCCACTTCCGACTTCCCGGACCGGATTCCTCCGAGCACCAGCAACCGCATGCCCCGTACTTTAGAGGGACACCGGTGGCCGGACTCGGCTCAGGGCCACGCGGCCGATACGCTCGAAGTCTTCTACCTGGGACAGGAGTGTGACCATGGCGTGGACATGGCAGTTCGAAGACGCGGAGCGAGGGCCCGTCGATGGCCCCAACGAGGCGTTTTCCAGCCAGTCCGACGCGGAGTCGTGGCTCGGGCAGGCCTGGCGTGACCTGGTGGCCAAGGGCGCGGCGACGGCGATCCTCACCGAGGACGACCGCACGGAGTATCGGATGAGCCTGCTGCCGGCTGGGGGTTGACGGTGTCGTACGGGCACTACGGCAGCCGGGTCGGCCGGCTGCCGCGGGAGGCGTTCCGGCCCAGTGCGATCTTCCTGGGCCTCATCGCCCTGCTGGCCGTGAGCGGCTGGATGGCCTGGGCCGACTTCGGCGACGCACAGTTCAACGTGTTCCTCTTCGTCGCGGCGGGCTGGGCGGTCTCGCTCTGCCTGCACGAGTATTCGCACGCCCTGGTCGCGTTCAAGGGCGGCGACGACGACATCGCGCACCGCGGCTACCTGACGCTCAACCCGCTGAAGTACTCCCACCCGCTGCTGTCGATCGTGCTGCCGCTGGTGTTCGTGATCCTCGGCGGCATCGGCCTGCCCGGCGGCGCGGTCTGGGTCAACCACGGCGCCATCCGCAGCCGGTTCGTCGACAGCCTGATCAGCTTCGCCGGCCCGGCGATGAACCTCGTGCTGGCGATCCTGCTGGTGCTGCCGTTCAGCTTCGGCCTGGACACCGGCGAGCACCCGGTGTTCTTCGCGGGGCTGGCGTTCCTGGCCCTGCTGCAGCTGACCGCCTGCGTGCTCAACTTCGTGCCGATGCCGGGCGTCGACGGCGGCAACCTGATCTACCCGTGGCTGTCCCCGCAATGGCAGCGCGGCTTCAACCACGTGGCGCCCTGGGGCATGCTCATCCTGATCGCGCTGCTGTGGTCGCCGCAGATCAACCATTACTTCTTCGAGTTCGTGTACTGGCTGGGCGACCTGATAGGACTCCCGTCCTACCAGGCCTCCCAGGGTGCCCAGCTGTTCCGCTTCTGGAACCGCTACTGACGGCTACGGTCGCTCGGCGGGGCTCTGCGTCATCGCGGGGTCCCGCTGCACGATCGGCTCCAGCGCCTCGTCGATGCGCTTGAGCAGCTCGGCGTCGAGCTTCACGCCGGACGCCTTGACGTTGTCCTCGAGCTGCTCGGGCCGGGTCGCGCCGACGATCGCCGACGACACGTTGGGGTTCTGCAGCACCCAGGCCAGCCCGAGCTGGGCCATCGACAGCCCGGCCTGCTCGGCCAGCGGGCGCAGCTGCTGGACCGCGGACAGCACGTCGTCGTGCATGAGGCGCGAGATGAACGCGGCCCCCGACTTCTCGTCCGTCGCCCGCGAGCCCGCCGGCGGCGGCTGACCCGGCTTGTACTTGCCGGTGAGCACGCCCTGCGCCAGCGGCGAGAAGACGACCTGGCCGATCCCGAGCTCCTCACAGGCCGGGACGACCTCGGCCTCGATGACCCGGTAGACGGCCGAGTACTGCGGCTGGTTGGACACCAGCTGGATGCGCAGCTCCTTGGCGAGCGCGGCCGCCGCGCGGATCTGCTCGGCCCGCCACTCCGACACCCCGATGTAGAGCGCCTTGCCCGAGTGCACCACGTCGGCGAACGCCTCCATGGTCTCCTCGAGCGGGGTGTGGTAGTCGTACCGGTGCGCCTGGTACAGGTCCACGTGGTCGGTCTGCAGCCGGCGCAGCGACCCGTCGATCGACTTCATGATGTGCTTGCGCGACAGGCCGCTGTCGTTGCGCCCCTGCCCGGTGCGCCAGAAGACCTTGGTGAAGATCTCCAGCCCGTCGCGGTCCTGGCCCTTGAGCGCGTCGCCCAGCACCACCTCGGCGCGGGTGCCGGCGTAGACGTCGGCGGTGTCGAAGGTCGTGATCCCGAGGTCGAGGGCGGCGTGCACGCAGGCCGTGGCCTGCTCGGCCTCGACCTGCGAGCCGTGGGTGATCCAGTTGCCGTATGAGATCTCGCTGACGAGCAGCCCGGAACGGCCGAGGTGTCGAAACTCCATGCTCCGACCCTATGCCCCGGGTGTCGCTACATGACGGGGCGGGTGTCGGCGAGCAGCCGGTCGATCTCGTCGGTGACCCCGGTCCGGCTCGCGAACGTGGCCTGGATGATGATCCGCCCGCGCCGGTCGAGCGCGCCCCAGCGCTGCGAGTCGTCGAGGATCAGGAACGCCACCGGGTGGATCATGATGGTGTGGTGCACGGGCGGCACCAGCACCCGGCCCGAGCGGTCGACGACGCCCTTGCGCCCGTCCAGCGACACGACGGCGAGGCCCTCGTCGCTGAAGCCGTCGATGTAGCGCCCGTCGAGCAGCGCCGTGGCGAAGCCGTCGTACTGGAACTGCACCACGACCCGCCCGACGGAGTCCACGGCCCCCCAGTAGGGCCCGCGGCGCACCGCGGCCACGCCCCGCCGGAACGGCCGCACGTCGTCGAAGCCGGTGGAGATGAGCACCGTGTTGTTCTTGTCGATCGCGATCCAGCCGGTCGTACCGTCACTGGACACCCAGGCGACCCCGTCGGAGAAGCTGCCGACCCCGATGTACCCGGCCGTCGGCTCGATCAGCACCCGGCCCGAGTCGTCGATGAGCTCCCAGGTCTGCGCGCCCTGCCGCTGGACCCAGGCCACCCCGTCGCGGAACGGCTGCACGTCGAGGTATCCGGGGCCGATCACGAAGTTGCCGTCGGGCTCGATGTATCCCCACCGCTGGGTCTGCTCGTCGAACGCGGGGGAGGGGGCGCGGCGGATCTGCAGGATCTCCTCGCGGCTGCGCGGGTACGGCCCCCAGCCCTTCTCCGCGACCCGCCGGAACACCGCGTCGAGCGCGAGCTCGGTCTGCGCGATGAGCTCCGGGTCCTCCTCCTTGCGCAGGTCGAGGGCCCGCTCGAAGTGGTTGCAGGCCTCCATGTACCGCCCCTGGTCGTACGCGCACCGACCCGAGTGCTGGTGCATCGTGGCCCGCAGCCGGTCGGGCAGCTCCGAGGAGTTCGCCAGCGTGAACAGCCGGTCGGCCTCCTCGAACTCCTCCCGCCACTGCAGCACGTGCGCGAGCCGGGCCTGCGCGATCGCGATGCGCCGCAACTCCCCGGTCGCCTCGGCGTGCGCGAGCGCGAGCTTGCCGTCGGCGAACGCCTTGGGCAGATCCCCGAGAATCCGCGACACAACGGCACGAAGGCTGAGCAGCCGCGCCCGCGTCGGGTTGTCCTCGACCCGGTTGAGCTTGGCCGTGAGCTGATCGCGAATGTCGGTGAGCTGCGTCACCTCATCGCCCTCGATCTGCTCCCGCAGCGTGTCGGGGTCGAACCTCCACACGAAGGTCGCGAGCACCTGCTCGGGATCGGGCCCCCGCTCGTCGGCGGCCTCGGCCCGAGGCCCGGGCGGCGAGGTGGGCGCGATGGCCGCGAGCTCGGGCGGAAACCCTTCGGCCCCGGGCCGCACGATCGGCAGATACCCGGTGGCCTGCAGCCCGTCGACGCCGGCCCCGGTGACCCGGCCGGACTGATAGGTCCCCATGGACGTGCCGGAGGCAACCGCGGGCGGGGGAGCGTCGCCCACTTCCACGAACTCCACCCGAATACCAGACGAGCCCACCGAACCACCCAAGTCCCCACTGCCGGGCCCGTCCTGGTACCCCGGCCGCCCACTGTCCACGGGCGCGTCACTCGAGCGCCCACCCTGCATCGGCGCACCGCTGACGGGCGCGTCGGAGAGCGGCCCACCACTCACGGGCGCGTTGTTCAGCGGCCCACTACTGACGGGCGCGTTGTTCAGCGGCCCACCACTCACGGGCGTGTTGCTCACGGGCGTGCCATGCGCTGGTCCACCGCTCACGGGGGCGTTGCCCATGGGTGCGCCGTACACCGGTCCACCGCTGACCGGCGCGTCACTCGTCCTGGCACCGTGCATCGGCGCACTGCTGACGGGCGCGTTGCTCAACGGCCCCCCGCTCACGGGCGCGGCACTGACCGGCGCGTTCCGCATCGCCGGCCCGGCCGCTTCGTCCCGTACCGCTGGAGGCCCGAAGAACGAGTTCGTCAGCGGCAGATCTACGGAATGCCCGGATGCGGCCGGTCCAAGGTCGATCGGTCCACCGCCGATCGGCCCGCTGCTGACGGGAGCATTGCTGAGCGGTCCACTACTGACGGGCGCGTTCGAGAGCGGCCCACTGCTGACGGGCGCGTTCGAGAGCGGCCCACTGCTGACCGGCGCGTTGGAGAGCGGCCCACCACTCACGGGCGCGTCACTCATCGGAGCGCCATGCATCGGCACGCTGCGCACAGGCGCGTTGGAGAGCGGCCCACTACTGACCGGCGCATTGCTCAACGGCCCACCACTGACCGGCGCATTACGGTCCGAATCGCCGCCGACCGGCGCATGGCGCGGCCCGCCACCGGCCGGGGCACCATGCATCGGCGCGCGGGCCGGTGCGCCGCTGACCGGTGCATGCCGGGGCGGCCCGCCACTGGTGGGCGCACCATGCATGGGCGCACCACTGACCGGCGCGTCACTAGTCCTCGCACCGTGCATCGGCGCACTGCTGACCGGCGCGTGACGGGGCGGCCCGCCACTGGCCGGCGCACCATGCATCGGCGCACCACCACTGACCGGCGCGTCACTCGGTCTCGCACCGTGCATCGGTGCACTGCTGACCGGCGCGTTGCTCAACGGCTCATTGCTGAGGGGCATCCCACTGACGGGCGCCCCACTGATCGGCGCTCCGCTGATCGGCGCGTTGCGAGGCGCCCCGTAGACACCTTGCCCACGCTCGGCCGCCGGCGCCCCGTACATCCCGCCGCGCTCGCCCCCGACACTGGCCCGCCCGGACGAGCGCCCTGGAGCCACCGGCCCACCCTGCGGATTCCGAGGATGCCCAGGAGCGTCCCGCCGCACGCGCGGAACCTCATCGGTCGGCTCATCGAGCGCCCGGCTACGAGGCCGCCCGTACGCCGTCCCTGGAGCCCGCCCCAACTCCCGAGGGTCCCGCGACTCCCGGTAACCACCTTGCTCGGCGCGCCTATGCCGATCGTCATAACCGCGCGGATCCCGATCACGGGCATCACGGTCAAACTCCCGGCCCCCGCGCTCAAAGCCACGGGGGTCCCGCCGGTCGTCATAGCCCCGGTCTACATAGCCCGAGTCGTCATACCCCCGGCCGTCGAAGCCGCGGCCGTCAGAACCACGGCCGTCGGAACCACGGCCGTCAGGCCCACGGTCGTCAGAACCACGGTCGTCAAAGCCCCGGCCGTCGTATCCCCGGTCATCACGGCCCCGCACCTGACGGCGGCCCCGATCGTCAAAGTCTCGCGGATCACGCCGTTCGCGGTCGTCATAGTCGCGGGAATCACGCCGCCCGCGGTCGAATTCGCGCTGCTCCCGGTCGTCGTACCCCCGGCTAGCACGCTCGTCATAACCCCGCGGCTCGCGATCCCGCCCATCACGATCTCGGCCGCCGTGGTCACCCCGGTCGCGGATGTCGCGGTCGCGCGCATCGCGATCCCTGGCGTCGCGGACGTCACGGTCACGCGGATCGGCGTCCCGGGCATCGTGGTCGCGCGGATCACGTTCCTGAGCGTTGCGGTCGCGCGGGTCGCGGTCACGGGGATTCTGCCGGTCGTCATACTCGCGTCGGCGGCTATCCCGGTCGTCATAGCCGCGGTCGTCGTGGCCCCGGGCGTCCTGGCTCCGGGTGTCCTGGCCCCGGTCGTCATAGCCCCGGACGTCGCGGCTCCGGGCGTCCTGGCTCCGGGCGTCCTGGCCCCGGGCGTCCTCGCGCCGGCGGTAGTCGTCCCGGTCCCGGCGCTCGTCGTACCCGTGGCCGCCATACGCACGGTCACGATCCTCCTGGCCATGACGGTCGTCATAGCCGCGCTCGTGAGCCTGCTCGCGCCCAGGCTCGCGGCTGGGATTGCGACCGGGTCCGCGGCCGGGCTCGCTGGTGGCATCGCGGCCGCGGGCATCGCGGCTATGCCGATCGTCATAACCGCCGTCGCGGGTCGGCCGGTCGTCATAGCCGTTGCGCGCATCCGAGCCATGCCGGTCGTCATGGCCGTTGCGCGGGTCCTGGCTATGCCGGTCGTCATAGCTGCGCTGATCGGAAGCCTGCTGGCCGTATCCGGGCTGGTCAGAGCCCTGCTCGCGAGGCCCGCGACGGCGAGAGCCAGGCTCGTCGCGGCGCTGTTCCGGCACCCGGCCCCACGGCATCGTCGGCACGGCCGCCCAAGTGGGCGCGGCGGTTCCCGGCTCTTCCCCCGGGTACTCGTCGCTCACAGCTTCGCTCTCCTCGCCACACTCCGGCACACCGCACGCGTCGGCGTCCGCCGCGCGCTACCCGGTGAAAATCGTGGGCCGGTCGCGAAGGGAGGGTACGGCCTCGCACCCTCCCACCGCCACCGTCGCCGCCGAAACGTGTCCGCGAGCTGCGGTGGGTCAGATGGCCTGGCCGATCTTGACCTGCGGCTTCGGGTTGCGGATGAAGCGGAACGAGATCGAGCGCATGATCGCGTAGAGGTAGAGCGATCCGAGGCGCTCGTCGGTGTCCGGGAAACGCTGCTTGACGAGCTTCTTCACGGTGCGCGAGATCATGAAGCCGTCGACCGCGGTGGCCAGCAGCATCACGAAGAACAGCGCGTTGGCCGCGAGGTAGATGCTCTGGTTCAGGTTGCGGTTGAAGCCGACGAGCATGACCAGGAACGTGGTGCCGAAGAAGAAGGTGCCGATCGTGCGCCGCGAGTCGACGATGTCGCGCACGAGCTTGCGCACGGGGCCCTTGTCGCGCTTGAGCAGGTAGCGATCGTCGCCGTTGGCCATGCCCTCGCGTGCCTCGAGGCGCTCCTGCCGCTGCTTCTCGCGCAGCCGCTTGGCCGCCTCCTTGCGGTCGGCGGCGGGCGGCTCGGGCAGCCGGCGCCCCGCGATCACGCGCTTGGGCGTCTTCTGGCCGAGGTCGCGCTTGCTCGGGGTGTGGCCCTTGGGACCCACCTCCGACTCGGGCTCCGACACGACGACGGAAGCGGCGGGCTCTTCTGGCTTGCGGCGAAACAGCGACGGCACGACACGAAGGGTAGCCGAAGCCGCCGGAGATCAGCACCGTCGGCTTCCTCTCAGCGAAATCTCGGCCGAAATCCTTCAGCAACGCGAGGTTCGCGAGGTGGCACGACGACACAACGCCGCCGTCCGGGCCAGGCCCGGACGGCGGCGGAGAGAAGAAACGGAAGACGGAGAGAAAACAGCAGGACAGGAGCTCAGCCGAGCTCGACGTGCGCCCCGAGAGCGTTCAGCTTGCCCTCGAAGTCCTCGTAGCCGCGCTGGATGAGCTTCACGCCGTACACGCGGGAGGTCCCCTCGGCCGCCAGCGCCGCGATCAAGTGGCTGAACCCGGCGCGCAGGTCGGGAATCACCAGGTCGGCCGCGTGCAGCTTGGACGGCCCGGCGATGACCGCCGAGTGCATGAAGTTGCGCCGGCCGAAGCGGCACGGGGTGCCGCCCAGGCACTCGCGGTACGTCTGGATCGTCGCCCCCATCTGGTTGAGGGCGGCGGTGTAGCCGAGGCGCCGCTCGTACACGGTCTCGTGCACGATCGACAGCCCGCGGGCCTGGGTCAGCGCCACGACCATCGGCTGCTGCCAGTCCGTCATGAACCCGGGGTGGACGTCGGTCTCCATGGCCACGGCCTTGAGCTCGCCGCCCGGGTGCCAGAAGCGGATGCCGCCCTCGCCGGGAGTGTCGTCGATCTCGAACGCGCCGCCGACGGAGGTGTACAGATTCAGGAAGGTCATCATGTCGGACTGCCGGGCGCCCTTGACGAACACGTCGCCGCGGGTGGCCAGCGCGGCCGCGCCCCAGCTGGCGGCCTCGATGCGGTCGGGGATCGGCCGGTGGCTGTAGCCGGTCAGGCGCGGCACGCCCTGGATCTCGATGACCCGGTCGGTGTGCACCTTGATGATCGCGCCCATCTTCTGCAGCACGCAGATGAGGTCGATGATCTCCGGCTCGACGGCCGCGTTGCGCAGCTCGGTGACGCCCTCGGCGCGCACCGCGGTGAGCAGGATCTGCTCGGTGGCGCCGACCGACGGGTAGGGCAGGTGCAGCTTCGCCCCGTGCAGCCCGTCGGGGGCGGTGATGTCCATGCCCTTCTCGGACTTGTCGACGACCGCGCCGAACTCGCGCAGCGCCTGGATGTGGAAGTCGATGGGACGGCCGCCGATGTTGCAGCCGCCGAGGTCGGGGATGAAGGCGTGGCCGAGGCGGTGCAGCAGCGGGCCGCAGAACAGGATCGGGATGCGGCTCGAGCCGGCGTGCACGTTGATCTCGTCGACGTTGGCCGACTCGACGTCGGAGGTGTCGAAGACGAACTCGCCGTCGAGCGCGCCCCGCGTGACCTTCACGCCGTGCAGCTCGAGCAGGCCCGTGACCACCTCGACGTCGCGGATCGCGGGGACGTCGTACAGCCGGCTCGGGGTCTCACCGAGCAGTGCGGCGACCATCGCCTTGGAGACGAGGTTCTTGGCGCCGCGCACACGGAGCTCGCCGTTGAGCGGCGTGCCGCCGTGCACGGTGAGGACGTCACCGGCGTCGTAGTTGGTCACGGAACCCCTCCTGCAGGCAGGAACGAAGATGCTTGGCGCTGACACGCAGCGTGACGGAAGCGCGGGAACGCGCACCGCGTCGCCCGCGCAGCATATCCACATCTACTGCATGCAAAAGTCGGCCGCACGTCAGGCGTGGCACGAAGACGGGACTCCGACACGGATCACCACAGAGAGTGATCAAGGGATGAGCACTACGGCAGCGCCAGCATCCGATCGAGGGCCACCCGCGCGAAGTGCGCGGTGGAGGGATCGACGGTGATCTGGTTCGGCACGCGGCCGGCGACGAGCTCCTCGAGCGCCCACACCAGGTGCGGCAGGTCGATGCGGTTCATCGTCGAGCAGTAGCAGACGTTGCGCTCCAGGAACATGATCTTCTTGTCCGGGTGCGCCAGCGCCAGGCGCCGGACCAGGTTCAGCTCGGTGCCGACCGCCCACGACGACCCGGCCGGAGCCTCGTCGATCATCCGGATGATGTACTCGGTCGAGCCCACGAAATCCGCCGCGTTCACCACTTCGTGCCGGCACTCGGGGTGCACGAGCACGTTGACGCCGGGCACCCGGGCCCGCACGTCCTCCACGGCGTCGAGCGAGAAGCGCCCGTGCACCGAGCAGTGCCCGCGCCAGAGGATCATCTTCGCCCCGCGCAGCTGCTCGTCGCTCAGCCCGCCGCCCGGCTTGTGCGGGTCGTAGAGCACGCAGTCGGCCAGCTCGAAGCCCATCTTCAGCACCGCGGTGTTGCGCCCGAGGTGCTGGTCGGGCAGGAAGAACACCTTGCTGCCCTGCTCGAACGACCAGCGCAGGGCGGTCTCGGCGTTCGAGGAGGTGCAGACCACGCCGTCGTTGCGCCCGACGAAGCCCTTGATGTCGGCCGAGGAGTTCATGTACGTGACGGGCACCACGTCACCGGCGATGCCGAGGTCCACGAAGCGGTCCCAGGCCTGCTCGACCTGCGAGAGGACGGCCATGTCGGCCATCGAGCAGCCCGCGGCGAGGTCCGGCAGCACGACCTTCTGCGCGTCCGAGGTCAGGATGTCGGCGCTCTCGGCCATGAAGTGCACGCCGCAGAACACGATGTACTCCGCGTCGGGCCGGGCGGCGGCCTCGCGCGCGAGCTTGAAGGAGTCGCCGGTCACGTCGGCGAACTGGATCACCTCGTCGCGCTGGTAGTGGTGGCCGAGCACGAAGACGCGGTCGCCGAGGGCGGCCTTGGCGGCGCGGGCGCGCTCGACCAGGCCGGGGTCGCTCGGTGCGGGCAGATCGCCGGGGCACTCGACACCCTTCTCGGTGTCGGGGTCGGTGCCGCGGCCCAGCAGCAGCAGTGCGGTGGCGGTTGACGATGGTTCAGCCCAGGTCACCCCCCGATCGTCCCACGCTGTGTCACCCCGGCAACTGTGACGTGCACAATGACCGGATGCGCGTGCTCGTGTGCCCGGACAAGTTCGCCGGCACGATCTCGGCCCCCGACGCCGCCGAAGCCTTCGCCGCCGGTTGGCGCGCCGAGAAGCCCGGCGACGAGCTGGTCCTGCTGCCGCTGTCGGACGGCGGGCCGGGCTTCACCGCGGTCCTCGCCGCGGCGCTGCCCGGGGCCAAGCGGCTCGCGGTGCCGACCACCGACCCGCTCGGCCGGGCCGTCGAGGGGCACGTGCTGCTCGACGGCGAGGTGGCGTACGTCGAGAGTGCCGAGGCCTGCGGCCTGCACCTGCTCGCCGGCGACGAGCGTGATCCCGCCCACACCACGAGCTTCGGGCTCGGCCCGCTCGTGCTCGCCGCGGTCGAGGCGGGCGCCCGCGAGGTCGTGATCGGCCTCGGCGGCAGCGCGACCAACGACGCCGGGGCCGGCCTGCTCGCCGCCCTCGGGGCCGCCCCGCTCGACGCGGCCGGCTATGCGCTGCCGTACGGCGGCGCGGCCCTGGCGGCGTGCACCGCGCTGAGCGACACGCCCCGGCTGCGCGAGGCGCGGCTCGTGGCCGCCACCGACGTCGACAGCCCGCTGCTCGGGCTGCACGGCGCGAGCGCGGTCTACGGCCCGCAGAAGGGCGCGAGCAGGGAAGACGTGTTCGTGCTGGACGGGGCGCTGACGCGCTTCAGCGCCGTACTGCAGACGCTCCCGACCTGTCCCGAAGGCCTGGCGGACCTTCCCGGCGCCGGTGCGGCGGGCGGCCTCGGCGCGGCGATCCTGGCCCTGGGCGGGCGGGTCGAGTCGGGCATCGGGCTCGTGCGGCGGCTCACCCGCCTCGACGACGAGCTGGAGAACGTCTCCCTGGTCGTGACGGGTGAGGGCTCCTTCGACGAGCAGTCGCTGCGCGGGAAGGTCGTGGCGGGTGTGGCCAACGGGGCACGTGATCTGGGCGTGCCCTGTGTGGTGCTCGCCGGGCGGGTCGACGCCGGCCGCCGGGAGGCCGCGTCCATCGGGGTCACCGAGGCGCATTCGCTGGTCGAGCACTTCGGCAGCGTGGCGACGGCCCTCGAGCGACCGGGGGACGGCCTGCGTGAACTCGGACAACGTCTTGCTCGGCAGTGGAGCCGTTAGCCCTGTGCCGCGCTGCGGCGACCAGGATGAACCCGCAGAATGCGAGGTCGGCCAGTGGGGCTGTCAGCCCTGTGCTGCGCTGCGGCGACCAGGATGAACCCGCAGAATGCGAGGTCGGCCAGTGGAGCCGTTAGCAGAAACCGTGTCAGTATGAGAGGGGAATGCCCCCGGAGGCCGCGGCGTTGACCTCTGAGGAACTGTAGACATCACCGCAGGGAGCTTTGATCGTGACCGCTTCGCAGCTTGCCGAGCCCGTTCAGACGGACAACCCGGCCGGCATCGGCCTCACCGCGGATGCCGCTCTCAAGGTGAAGGGCCTGCTCGAGCAGGAAGGCCGCGACGACCTGCGGCTGCGGGTCGCGGTGCAGCCCGGTGGCTGTTCCGGCCTGCGCTACCAGCTCTTCTTCGACGAGCGCTCGCTCGACGGGGACAAGGTCAGCACCTACGACGGCTTCGAGGTCGTCGTCGACCGGATGAGCGTGCCCTACCTGACCGGCGCGACGATCGACTTCGCCGACCGCATCGACGCCCAGGGCTTCACCATCGACAACCCCAACGCCCAGGGCTCGTGCGCCTGCGGCGACTCTTTCCACTGATCCGACGCTCCATCCGACTTCCTCGAACGGCCGCCGCGGGCAGCGCCCGGGCGGCCGTTCGGTGTCTGCGGGGTAGGCTGTCGTGGCTCTCACCCGCCCGACCCATCGAGGATCTCCTATGAAGATCGCCGTCACCGGCTCGATCGCGACCGACCATCTGATGCACTTCCCGGGCCGCTTCGCGGAGCAGCTCCTGGCCGACCAGTTGCACAAGGTGTCGCTGTCGTTCCTCGTCGACGACCTGACGGTGCGGCGTGGCGGGATCGCCGCCAACATTGCCTTCGGCATGGGCCTGCTCGGCCTGCGCCCGCTCCTGGTGGGCGCGGTCGGCGCCGACTTCGCCGACTACCGCAGCTGGCTGACCCGCCACGGGGTCGACTGCGACTCGATCCTGGTCAGTGAGGTCGCGCACACCGCGCGCTTCGTGTGCACCACCGACGACGACATGAACCAGATCGCCTCCTTCTACGCGGGCGCGATGTCCGAGGCGCGCAACATCGAGCTCGGGCCGGTCGCGGACCGCTCCGGCGGCCTCGACCTGGTGATCATCGGCGCGAACGACCCGATGGGCATGATCCGGCACACCGAGGAGTGCCGTGAGCAGGGCATCGCCTTCGCCGCGGACATCTCCCAGCAGCTGGCGATCATGCCGGGGGAGGAGATCCGCAAGCTCGTCGACGGGGCGGCCTACCTGCTCACGAACGAGTACGAGAAGGAGCTCCTGGAGAGCAAGACCGGCCTGACCACGGACGTGCTCCTGGACAAGGTCGGCTTCCTGATCACCACGCTCGGCAAGGACGGCGCCGTGATCCGCAGCCGCACGCTGGACGAGGAGGTCCGGGTGCCGGCGATCCGCGGCGTGCAGACCGTCGACCCGACCGGCGTCGGCGACGGCTGGCGCTCCGGCTTCTTCGCCGCCCTGTCGTGGGGGCTGAGCCTCGAGCGCGCCGCCCAGGTCGGCTCGATGGTCGCGGCCCTGGTCCTCGAGACCGTCGGCCCGCAGGAGTACACGATCCAGCGCGACGAGTTCACCAAGCGCATCGCGGACACCTACGGCGACCCCGCCGCCGACGAGATCCGCCCCTTCCTTCCCGCGTGACCTTGCTATCCCTATCGGCTAGGTAGGGATCGGAGTATCGTTGCCGCCGTGACGTACGTGGTCCTGGCGGTGCTCGCCGCGGCGACCGTGGCCGGCCTGGTCTACCGGGCCCGCTACGGTCGCCTCCGCGTCTCCGGCGGCGAGTTGCCGGCCGGCCTGCTGCCCGACACCGATCCGGCCGGCGGCCCGCCCGGTGTCACCCTGCTGCACTTCACCTCGGCCACCTGCGCCCCCTGCCGGCAGGTCCGGGCCGTCTGCGCCGATCTTGCGCAGGACCTGGCCGCGGTACGGCACGTCGAGGTCGACGCCGACGCCCACCTCGACGCCGTGAAGTCCCTGGACATCTGGCGGCTGCCGACCCTGCTCGTCGTGGACCGCCACGGCCGCGTCGCCCGCCGCACCGTCGGCGTGCCCGACCGCGCCGACCTGCGCCGGACCGTCACGGAGGTGCTGGCCGCATGAGTGGTCCGGAGTTTGCGGAGGTGACGGCATGAGCAATGCCGGACTCGACCCCCGCGGCCCGCGCTTCGCCGCCGTGATCACCACGGTCGTCTTCGTGGCCGTCCTGCTCACCGGCTCCGGCTGGCTGGCGCTCGCCCAGGCCGTGGTCTTCGCCATCGGCGCCTACGACCCGCGGCGGACCCCGTACGCGCTGCTCTACCGCCACCTCGTCGCCCCGCGGCTGGGCCCGCCGGCCGAGCGCGAGGACCCGGCCCCGGTCCGCTTCGCCCAGGCCGTCGGGCTGGTCTTCACCGTGGTCGCCGTCGCCGGCTACCTGGGCGGCGTGACCGTCCTCGGCATCGTCTTCGCCGCGTTCGCCCTGGTCGCCGCGTTCCTCAACGGCTTCTTCGGGCTGTGCCTGGGCTGCGAGGCCTACCTGTTCATCCGCCGCCTGCGCGCGGGCACCCCCGCCGCGTAGCCCGTGATCACCCCGTGACACGGGGTAGCGGACGGGGCCGTTGTGCCGCATGATGTCCGCGTGAACGTGTCGTGGGATGTTCGCGCCACCGATCTGCCCCTGCCCGGCCGCTCCATCGTCAACGGGCGCCCCGGGGCCGCCGCCGCGACGGTCGACGCCGGCGCCCCCTGGCGCCGCCGGGCCGTGCCGCTCCCGCTCACCGCGGAGCAGGCGGCCCACTTCCGCCGCTACGAGCAGGCCCGCCACTGGGGCTTCCCGGTCGCCGCCGCCGCCGCGCTCGCCCTCGCCAACCTGTTCTTCCTGCCCGGCCTCGGCCTCGGCGTCCTGCCCGTCGTGCTGTTCACCGCGCCCGTGGTGCTCTTCGCGGGCATCCTGGCGGCCGCGGCCGGTGCCCGGCGCCCGCGGCAGTTCCCGGTCGTCTCCGGCGGCCGGGTCGTGCTGCGCGACGTGGACCGGGTCGCGGCCTACGAGTGGCTGGTCGTCGCGGGGGACCGGGTGGCGGTCAGCCTCTAGGCCCTAGAGGCGCACCGTGTGCCGGTCGCCCTCGGTGGACACGAACGTGTGGCCCTTCATCCGGCACCAGGCGGGGATGTCGACCGCCGCGGCCGGGTCGTCGGCCAGCACCGCGATCTCGGTCCCCGGCTCCTGTCCCGCGGCCAGCTTCGCGAGCATGATCACCGGGAGCGGGCACCGCTTACCCAACGCGTCGATGACCAACTTCACAGCCCGGCCTCCGCTCGGGCCTCGGCGACCACGCCTGGGAGCACCGCCAGGAACGCGCGGACGTCCTCGGCGGACACTCCACTATGGAGCGAGACGCGCACGTTGCCGTGGGTGAGCACCCCCATCGCGGCCAGCACGTGCGAGGGCAGCAGGGTGTCCGACGTGCACGCGGAGCCCGACGAGACCGCGAACCCGGCCCGGTCCAGCGCCGTGAGCAGCACCTCGCCGTCGACGTACAGGCAGGAGAACGTGACGATGTGCGGCAGCCGCTCGTCCGGCTCGCCGACGACCTCCACGTCGGGCACGCTCGCCGCGACCGTGCGGCGGATCTCCTCGACGAGGGCTCGTTGCCGTACCGACTCCTCCTGGGCCGCCTCGGCGACGGCCCGCAGCGAGGCCGCGGCCGCGACCACCGCGGGCACGTCCGCCTCCGCGTCGTCCCAGGGCGACTCCCACCGGGTGCCCTTGCGCACCGCGAGCAGGCCGACCCCGGCCGGCCCGCCCCACTTGCGGGCGCTGCCCGTCAGCAGCGACCAGCCCGTGGGCAGGGGAGTCCGGCCGATCGACTGCGCGGCGTCGACCAGCAGCGGGACCCCGGCCTCGGCGCACAATTGCGCCGCCGCGGCGACCGGCTGCACCGTCCCCACCTCATGATTCGCGCTCTGGACGGCCGCCAGGGCCACTTCCGGGGAAAAAACCGCAGCTCGCAGCGATTCGAGGTCGACCACGCCGGTGCGGGAGACGGGCACCGGGACCGCGTCGTCGCCGGCCGCCTTGATGACCGCGGAGTGCTCGACCGCGCTGTGCACCACCAGCCGCCGGCCCCGGGAGCGGCGCACGCCCGCCACCGCGCGGCGGATCGCGTCCGTGCCGCCCGCCGTGAACCGCAGCTCGTCGGGGCGCACGCCCAGGACCCCGGCCGCGGTCTCCCGGGCGGCGTCGAGCAGCCGGCGGGCCCGCCGCGCCGGTGTGTAGAGCCGGCCGGGATCGGCCCAGCCGTCCTCGATCGCGGCCAGAAATGCTTGCCGCGCAACGGGATTCGGGGGAGCGGCGGTCGCCGAGTCCAAGTAGACGCCCACCCGCGCAACGGTATCCCGACCCGGACACGGCCACCCCAAGCCGGGCGGACCGCACATGGTCGAGTACTCTCGCCAGCGTTGGTGAGGCTTGCCGTGCGAAGCTCCTGAAGAGGACTTTCCCGGCGCTGCTAAGGAGGCAGGAGCAGGTGGTCTCAAGAGGTTTGAGCCCCGCGCGCGCCATCGGGCTCGCCGTCTCGGCCATCGGGGCGACGACACTGCTCGCCGGTTGCTCCGTCGAGGACACGTTCCACGGCTTCGGGTGGCCCAAGGGCATCACCGAGCAGGGTGACCGGATGTACGACCTGTGGATCGGGTCGGTCGTCGCGGCGCTCGCCGTCGGCGTGTTCGTCTGGGGCCTGATCTTCTGGTGCGTGGTGCGGTACCGCAAGCGGGGCGACGAGCTGCCCCCGCAGACGCGCTACAACATGCCGTTCGAGATTCTCTACTCGGTGGCGCCCTTCGTGGTCATCGCCGTGTTGTTCTTCTACACCGCGGTCATCCAGACCGACGTCGACCGGCTCTCCAAGAACCCGGACGTCAACGTCGAGGTCATCGCCTCGAAGTGGAACTGGCAGTTCGTCTACACGGACTCCAAGGGCCCGGACGGCAAGCCGATCACGACGGTCGGCTCGGACGACTACATCCCGGTCCTGGTGCTGCCGGCGGGCAAGAGCGTCCAGTTCAAGGAGACCTCGAAGGACGTCATCCACTCGTTCTGGGTGCCGGACGTGCTGTTCAAGCGCGACGTCATCCCGGGCGTGGAGAACCGCTTCGAGATCAACCTCAAGGACAACTCCCAGGGCGCCTACGTCGGCCGCTGCGCCGAGCTCTGCGGCACGTACCACTCGATGATGAACTTCGAGCTGCGCGTCGTGAGCCCGGATCAGTACTCGCAGTACCTCGCGCTGCGGACCGGTGGCAAGAGCACCCCCGAGGCGCTGGACTCGCTGGGCTTCCCGAACCACGGCTACGCGACGACGACCCACCCGTTCGACACCGACCGCACCAAGCGGTCCTCGAGCTGAGAGGCGAACGGCGATGAAGGCGGAGAATCGTCTCTTCTTCGTGCTGGCCCTGTTCGTGTTCGCGATGGCCGGCCTCTACGGCTGGTGGACCAGCGCGGCCCCGCAGGAGCAGTCCGGGCACCACGGTGTCGAGTGGATCGGCGTCGTCGCGCTGATCCTGTCGGGCCTGCTGCTGACCATGATCGGCGGCGCACTGTGGATCATCTCGCGGCGTATCGCCCCGCGCCCGGAGGACCGTCCGGAGGCGGAGATCGCCGAGGGCGCCGGTGACCTGGGCTTCTTCAGCCCGGGCAGCTACTGGCCCTTCGGTCTGGCCCTCTCGGCGATGATCGCGTGCCTCGGCCTGGCGTTCGACCAGTGGTGGCTCGTGGCCGTCGGGCTGATCTCGGTGCTGGTCGCGACGTGCGGGCTGATGTTCGAGTACTACACCGGCACCCGCCGCGGCGCCGAGCACTAAGCACAAGCACGAGACGAAGGCCCCCGGTCACCCCGGGGGCCTTCGTCGTTCACGCGCGGGCCGCGGCCTCGGCCTGAGCCTGGGCGCGCTGGCCCTTGGCGAGCAGGTCGGAGGCCTTGTCCAGGGCCGCGTCGGACAGCCGCACGCTGCCGAAGGCGGAGACGGCCTGGTAGTACGTCCACGCGAGGCTGGTGCAGGCCGGGCGCACGAACGCGTTGTAGGTGGCGCACTTGGCCTTGAGGTCGAAGTAGAACGCGTCGTCGATGCGGCCCTTGTTGGCCGGGAACGCCCCGATGGCCTTGTAGTTGCGGTAGCCGAAGTCGTGGCGCTGGCACGGCAGCCGGAAGTCGAAGCCCAGCGGCTGGTCCGGGCTCGACGAGCAGTAGTCGGTGGTCCAGTCGAAGCCGTAGGCGGCCCACTGGGACTGGTGCTGACGGGCCGTGTTCCAGGCGCCGTAGCTGCCGGCGTTCGGCTGGGACCAGGAGGCCATGACGGCCGGTTTGTCGGCGGGAACGGCGGCGTGGGCATCGGTGGCGACACCCACCGCGAGGAGCAGCGCGGCGAGGGACAGGGTGCCCAGGCGCGCCGTGAGGCGGCGGAGCTTCATGGCCGGGATTGTTCCGCGTCGATGTGACGCGCGGCGGCTTCCTGCGCCAAGCGGTCCTTGCCGAGAGCTGAACGGGAGTTCAGGCGGCCTTGCGGAGCAACACGCGCGGCCGGCGATCCATCAGCAGGATCACCGGGGCGATCACGATCGCGCCGTCGCAGGCCGTGCAGGCCCAGTCCGGGCAGGACGAGCGCGGGTGGTCGGCGCAGGCCGGCTTCTCGAACATCCGCACCCGGCCGCAGGTGTCGCAGTGCAGCTCCATGCCGCCACCGTCCCACCGCGGCCGCCTCGCGCCGTGGATGCCCGCCCGCGTGTCAGGTCACTTTTTGGCCGCAGCCGACGCCTTGGGGGCCGCGGTCGTCTTCGGCGGCAGGAAGGCCTCTTCGCTCACGCTGGGGGTGGTGTACTGCAACACGAGCTCGGTCGTCTTCCCGGCGTCGGACGTGCCCTGGAAGTACGCCAGCAGCCCACCCGGATTCACGCAGGCCGTCTCCGTGCGGATGCCGGTCGCGGTGACCGACACGCACTGCGCGTCGCCGCGCTTGGAGGCCCCGGCGCGGGCCGCCTGCCCCTGCGCGATGGTGGCCAGGCGCCCCAGGGCCGCCTCGGGGGCCAGGAAATCGCCCCCGAACGCCGCGCTGATGGCCTTGGCCTCGGTGGGGGACATGGTGTCCGCCCCCGGCCCCTCCTGGCACGTCACGGGCGGGCTGAGCGGCTTCTTGCCCTTGGCGGGCGACGGGGCGACCCCGGTCGTGCACAGGTACGTGCCGTCGGGGCTGGAGATGTAGGTCACGCCGCCGCTGCGGTACGCCCGCCGGGGCGAGGACTGCGAGACGGTCACGATGGCGCCGGAGGGCGTCGCGTACTGCAGCGTCGCGTCCGTGTCCAGGCCCAGCACCAGCCGCGAGGCCAGCGAGTCGACCATCTCCAGCGCCTGGTTGGCGGCCTCCGCCTGCTGCTTGACCGGCGCGCCGCACGACTTCGCCATCATGCCGGCGAAGCCGATGGTCAGCGCGCCCGCCACGACCGCGGAGAGCATCGCCTTCTTGGGATTGTTACGCGGCAGTTCGGCCATGCCTCAACAACGGTGGAGATACACCGCTGGTTATGTCCGAGTTCGTACTACCCCTCGGACGGATTCGCCTGGAACGCCGTCCAGCGCTGCACCAGGGCCGTCGCCGCGCCCGAGTCCACCGCCGCGGCCGCCCGGTCCAGACCCGCCTTGAGCTGCGCGCCCAGGTCCGCCACGGTCAGCCCGCCGGCCCGCGCCGCGATCGCCGCGGCCGCGTTGAGCAGCACCGCGTCGCGCACCGGGCCCGGCTCGCCGGCGAACATCCGCCGGGCCACGTCCGCGTTGTGCTCCGAGTCACCGCCGCGCAGGTCGCCGGGGGCGGAGCGGGCCAGGCCGAGGCCGGTGCTGTCGAACAGGGTCTCGGTGACCGTGCCGCCGCCGACCACCCACACGCGGGTCGGGGCCGCGGTCGTGAACTCGTCCAGGCCGTCCTCGCCGCGCACGACCAGCACCGAGTATCCGCGCCCGGCCAGCACGTCGGCCATCACCGGGGCCATGCGCAGGTCGAAGCAGCCGATCGTGGCCGCCGTCGGCTGGGCCGGGTTCGTGAGCGGGCCGAGGAAGTTGAACACCGTCGGCACGCCCATCTCGCGGCGCGGTACACCCGCGTGACGCATCCCCGGGTGGAACCGGGCGGCGAAGCAGAAGCCGATGCCGACCTCGTCCACGCAGCGCGCCACGTCCTGCGGGCCCATGTCGATGGTCACCCCGAGCCGCTCGAGCAGGTCCGCGGCGCCGGTCGACGACGACGCGGCCCGGTTGCCGTGCTTCACCACGGGCACCCCGGCGGCGGCGGTCACGACCGCGGCCATCGTCGAGATGTTCACGGTGTTCGCCCGGTCGCCGCCGGTGCCGACGATGTCCACGGCCGCGTTGCGCAGCGCGTCGGAGACCGGCACCTTCGCACCGAACTCCAGCATCATCTCCGCGCACCCGGCCACCTCGGCCGGGGTCTCGCCCTTGGCCCGCAGCGCGATCACGAAGGCCGCGGTCTGCACTTGCGTGGCGGAGCCGGAGAAGATCTCGCCCATCGCCCACCGGGTGTCCTCGGTGGACAGGTCCTCCCCGCGGAGCAGGGCGGTGAGCAGCGTCGGCCAGGTGCGGTCGCCCATGGCGGCCTCCAGAGGGGGAACTGGGCGCCCGCGTGCTGCACCGGCGGCCCTGCCGGTGCGCCGCAGCGCTCTACCGGCGGATGGCGGGGTATTGGCGGAGCAGGCCGGAGACGGTCTCCCCGGTGGTCACGGGGTCGAGCGGGTACATGATCGTGCCCTCGACCTTCGCGTAGGACGCCAGCCAGCGATCGGCGGCGCGGGCGATGGCCAGCACCACCGGCGGCGCGTCGTTGACCTCGTCCTTGAGCTGCCGGGCGATGCCCAGGCCGCCGCCGGGCGTGGCCTCGCCGTCGAGCACCAGCAGGTCGACGTCGGTGTCGTCGACCAGCTTGACGACCTCGGCGTACGTCGACGCGTCGACGAACTTCACCGTCAGGTCGGCCGCGGGGCGGGTGCCGATGGCCAGCCGCATGCGGTCGCGGACCTCGGCGTCGTCGCTGTACAGCAGGACAATGTGCTCGCTCATGTGCGCGCTGCTCCTCGTGTGGCGTCTGCCTCCGGGATCGTACCGTCCTCGAGTTTCGCGGTCGGTGCCCCGTCATGGGCTATGGAAATTCCCGTGCGGGCGGACCACTCCGCCTCTTCCTGCGACAGCCGCTCCTCCCGGTCGAGGCGCCGGTCGATGCGCTTGGCCTCCCGGTCCGACTGGCGCATCCACTGCACGACCAGCACCGCGAGCATCGTCACCGAGACGAACTCGCCGCCCGCCCACAGGATCCCGCCCGCGAGGACCTGGTCGGCGACGGGATCGGCCCAGCTCAGGTGCAGCGACGGATACCAGTCCCCGCCCAGCAGCGTCTTGCTCTGCATGATCGTGAGCCCGAGCACCGTGTGGAACGGCGTGGACAGGAACATCAGCAGCGCGCGGGCGGGATAGGGCCACCGCCCCGGCAGCGGGTCCAGCCCGATCAGCGGCCAGAAGAACAGGCAGCCCACCGCGATGAAATGCGCGTGCGTGAGCTCGTGGAACCACTCGTGGCGCATCGTGAGCTCGTACAGATTCGTGAAATAGAGCACGAACGGCGTCACGACGAAGAAGCCGAACGCCACCAACGGAAACGCCAGGATGCGCGCCGCTCGCGAGTGCACGACCGCGAGCAGGGTCCGGCGCCCGCCACCGGGCAGCGTGCGCAGTGCCAGCGTCACCGGAGCGCCCAGCGCCAGGAAGATCGGCGCGATCATGGACAGCACCATGTGCTGCACCATGTGGACGCTGAGCAGCGTCGTGTCGTACTCCTCGACTCCGCTCATCGTGACAGACGCGATGGCGCCGAGACCCGGGAACAGGAACAACAGGGTCCGCGCGAGCGGCCAGCGATCGCCGCGCCGGCGCAGCTTCACGACCCCCGCCAGATAGAGCCCGGCGGCGGCGAGCAGCGCCAGCGTCAGCCACGAGACGTGGAACGACCCGAGGATCGACGTGGCGGTCGGAGGGCCTGATTCGGCAGCTTGGAGCACGTGTCCACACTATGCCGCCGCACGAATCGTCCGTGTCTGGTGGACCCCGCGCAAACTCGGTGATGATCGGGGGCAATAATGGCGCTGTGACTGCGGCCCCAGCGATTGCCAAGAGCCAGATCCACTCACTGACCAGGCCCAACATGGTCAGTGTCGGGACGATCGTGTGGCTCTCCAGCGAACTGATGTTCTTCGCGGCGCTCTTCG
Source organism: Dactylosporangium sp. NPDC000244 (assembly GCF_040300725.1). Lineage (NCBI taxonomy): Bacteria > Bacillati > Actinomycetota > Actinomycetes > Micromonosporales > Micromonosporaceae > Dactylosporangium > Dactylosporangium sp. NPDC000244. The sequence goes on along the minus strand of NZ_JBEPEH010000016.1, from coordinate 157,848 downwards.
CGATGTACTTCTCGATCCGCGCGGCTGTGCCGGAGCTCTGGGAGAAGCACACCGAGGCGCTGAACATTCCCTACGCCCTGACGTTCACCGTCATCCTCGTGCTGTCGTCCATCACCTGCCAGATCGGCGTGTTCCGCGCCGAGCGCGGTGACGTGCACGGCCTGCGCCGGTGGTTCGCGCTGACGTTCATCATGGGTCTGATCTTCGTGCTCGGCCAGGTGAACGAGTACCGCAACCTCGTGGGCGAGGGTGTGAAGATCAACGGCGACGGGTACGGCTCGATGTTCTACCTGACGACCGGCTTCCACGGCCTCCATGTCACGGGCGGCCTCATCGCATTCGTCATCTACCTCATCCGCACGACGATGGGGCGCTTCACGCCGGCCCAGGCGACGGCGGCGATCGTCGTGTCGTACTACTGGCACTTCGTCGACGTGGTCTGGATCGCGCTGTTCGCGATGATCTACTTCCTGCAGTAGGTCGTCGCATCCGGGCCCCGTCACGCTCTGGACCACCCCCGCAGGGACCACCACCACCGAACAACCACCGAGACGACATAGGTGATGACGACAAAGGTGAGGCCATGACTTCCGAACAGAGCAAGCGGCCGCTTGCCCGGCTGGTGCCGGGAGGCGCGCGCGCGGCGCGGGGCAAGCTGCGCCGTCGGCTGGAGGCGGCCGTGCGCCTGATCGCCGCGCTCACGATTGTCGGCGGCCTTTACAGCGCATACGCCCCGGGCGTCGGCCGCGCCGAGGACGTGCCGGCCCTCTCGGACGCCGCCAAGCACGGCAAGGAACTGTACGAGACCAGCTGCATCACCTGCCACGGCACGAACGGGCAGGGCGTGCAGGACCGCGGCCCGAGCCTGATCGGCGTGGGCTCCGCGGCGGTCGAGTTCCAGGTCAACACCGGCCGCATGCCGCTGGCCCGCCAGGAGGCGCAGGCCCAGCGCAAGGCGCCGATGTACAGCGAGAAGGACGCCGCCGACATCGGCGCCTACATCCAGGAACTCGGCGGCGGGCCGCAGCTGCCCAGCGCGCAGAGCCTGGATGAGGACGTCAAGAAGGCGCAGGCCGACCCGAAGACCGTCGCGCACGGCGGCGAGCTCTACCGCGTCAACTGCTCGTCCTGCCACGCGTTCAGCACCGGCGGCGGCGCGCTGTCCTCGGGCAAGTTCGCCCCGACGCTGGAGCACTCCACCAACCGTGACATCTACGGCGCCATGCTGACCGGCCCGCAGAACATGCCCGTGTTCGGCAACAACCAGCTGAGCCCGGACGACAAGGCCGCGATCATCGCCTACATCCAGACCCTGAACAAGTCGTCGTCGACGGACCCCGGTGGCTGGAACATCGGCCGCTACGGCCCGGTCCCCGAGGGGCTTGTCATCTTCCTCGTCGGTATCGCGGCGCTCGTGTTCGCCACGCTGTGGATTGCAGGGAAGTCATGACCACCCACACCGCTCCCACGGAGGAGCAGTTCGACGCGAGCGACCCGAGCCTCACCCGGTTCGACCTCGTCAAGGAGGGCGCGCGCCGCGACGGCGTCGAGATCGTGCACTACGCGCCGCGCTTCCCGGTGCCGGGCACCAAGGCCGAGAAGCGCGTCGAGCGCGTGCTGGCCTTCCTGTTCCTGCTCACCGGGCTCATGGGGACCGTGTTCGTGGTCGCCTTCATCGCGTGGCCCTGGCACTACGGGCACGGCGACGAGACCTACCAGAAGCTGTACCCGTACTACACGCCGATCCTCGGCGCGACGCTCGGCCTGGCCCTGCTGACCCTGGGCCTGGGCATCATCACCTGGTCGAAGAAGCTCCTTCCCGAGGAGGTCTCGATCCAGGAGCGCCACGACGGGGCGTCGGACAGCACCGAGCAGAAGCTCACCGCGGCCACGATCCTGAACATGGGCGACGAGCTCGGCCTCAAGCGCCGCAAGTTCGTCGGCCTGGCGTTCGCGGCCGGCGCGGCCCCGCTCGGCGCGGTCGCCGGCGCACTGCTCGTCGGCTCGATGATCAAGGCGCCGACGCAGAACGGCGAGAACGTCTTCTTCACCACCGGCTGGGACCCGAAGAAGAACGGCGGCAAGCCGGTGCGCCTCACCCACGAGGACGGCACCCCGATCCGCCCGGCCGATGTCAGCGTCGGCGGCCAGATCACCGTCTTCCCGGGCATCCCCGGCGGCGCGAGCAACAAGTACGCGGACTCGCCGACCCTGCTCATGCACCTGCGTGAGGGGGACGCCCTGGAGACGCTGAAGAACGCCAAGGAAATCAACAAGGGCTCGCAGTGGCAGAACTTCGTGGCCTACTCGAAGATCTGCACGCACGCGGGCTGCCCCGCCAGCCTCTACGAGCAGCAGACCAACCGTCTGTTGTGCCCGTGCCACCAGTCGCAGTTCCAGATCACCGACAACGCGCGGCCGGTCTTCGGCCCCGCCAGCCGGGCGCTGCCGCAGCTGCCGATCACGGTGGACGATGAGGGATACTTCGTCGCGACGTCCGACTACAAGATTGCCATCGGACCCGCCTTCTGGGAGCGGCCATGAAACGGCGCAAGATCGACCTCCGCGCCCTGCCGGCCAAGTCGGCGGGGGCGCTCGACGAGCGGTTCCAAGCGGCCACCCCGCTGCGCCGCCTGCTGAACAAGGTCTTCCCCGACCACTGGTCGTTCCTGCTGGGTGAGATCGCGCTCTACTCGTTCGTGGTGCTGCTGCTCAGCGGCATCTTCCTGGCGCTGTTCTTCGACCCGTCGATGGCCGAGACCGTCTACAACGGCAGCTACACCCCGCTGCGGGGCGTGGAGATGTCGCAGGCGTACAACACCGCCCTGCACCTGTCGTTCGACGTGCGCGGCGGCCTGTTCATGCGCCAGATGCACCACTGGGGCGCGCTGCTGTTCATGGCCGCGATCGTGGTGCACATGTTCCGGGTCTTCTTCACCGGCGCGTTCCGCAAGCCGCGCGAGGCCAACTGGATCGTCGGCGTGCTGCTGTTCTGGATGGGCTTCCTGGAGGGCTTCGGCGGCTACTCGCTGCCGGACGACGCGCTGTCCGGCACCGGCCTGCGCATCGCCTCCGCGATCATCCTGTCCATCCCGATCATCGGCACCTGGATCAGCACCTCGCTCTTCGGCGGGGAGTTCCCGGGCGAGGTCATCCTCGACCGCCTGTACATCGTCCACGTGCTGCTCATCCCGGGTGCGCTGCTCGCGCTCATCAGCGTCCACATGGGCCTGCTGGTGAAGCAGAAGCACACCCAGTGGCCCGGCCCCGGCCGGACCAACGAGAACGTGGTCGGCGTGCGGATGTTCCCCGGCTTCGCGGCCAAGGCCGGCGGCTTCTTCATGATCGTGTTCGCCATGATCGCCGCGCTCGCGGGTCTCTTCCAGATCAACCCGATCTGGCTGTTCGGCCCCTACAAGGCCGCGGTGGTCTCGGCGGCGAGCCAGCCCGACTGGTACGTCATGTTCCTGGACGGCTCGACGCGTCTGTTCCCCGCGTGGGAGATCCGCTTCGACCTGTTCGGATGGGGTGACGGCTACACCCTGCCGCCGATCTTCTGGCCCACGGTGGTGCTGCCCGGCATCCTGACCATGCTGCCGATCTTCTATCCGTTCATCGAGGCGCGGTTCAGCAAGGACAAGTCCGTGCACAACCTGCTCGAGCGCCCGCGGGACAACCCGCTCCGCACGGCCCTCGGCGCCATGGCGATCGCGTTCTACGTCGTGCTGCTCATCTCCGGCGGCAACGACGTGCTGGCCGACAAGTTCCACATCAGCCTCAACGCGATGACCTGGGCCGGCCGCATCGGCATCCTGGTCCTGCCGCCACTGGCCTACTACGTGGCGTACCGCCTGGCCCTGGGCCTGCAGCAGCACGACCGCGAGGTCCTGTCGCACGGCGTGGAGACGGGCATCATCCGGCGCCTGCCGGACGGCCGCTTCATCGAGGTGCACCAGCCGCTGCCGACGGCGAACGGCCACGCGGACGGCGATGGCCACCACGGCCTCGAATACGGTGGCTGGGTCGTGCCGAAGAAGATGAACCGCCTCGGCGCGCTCGCCCCGACGGTGAAGGGCTTCTTCTACCCGATCGAGAAGGCCGCCCCTCCGGCGAAGCCGTCGCAGCGCAAGGTGGAGGACGCCAACCGCGAGGAGATCACCTCGGGCCACTGAGCCCCTGATCCAACACGAGGCGGCCCCCGGGTTCCTATGAACCCGGGGGCCGATTCGTTCTCTGGCATCGCGTTGGGTGACCACGCGGTGACGGAAAAAATGTGAAATTGTCTCGGCATGTTATGGTGCTACAAGAGGAACGGCACCCCCGGCACCCCGATCTACAGGCCCTGTGCCCACGCGGCGACCCGACCGGCCAGCTCCTCGCCGTGCTTGGCCCAGCGGAAGTGGTCGACGGCCGCCTCGGGCGCATAGCGCTCACGCGTGACCGGCGCCCCCGAGAGCTTGTCGAGCAGCCGGGACACGGTCCCGGGCGGCGTGTACCGGTCCCCGGCCACGTCGACCGCGAGCACGGGCGTCCTGACGTTCGCGAACGCGGCCTCGACATCGACGCCGCCGAGGCGCGGATACCGCCCCGCGCGAGCCGTGTACGCCCAGTCCCGGATGACCCCGCGGGCCTGCCGCCCGCCGAACCCCCAGCCGGGCCAGACCCGCAGCGCCGCCGAGGCCACCCCGAGCGCCTGGGTCTGCAGCAGGATCGGCAGCCGCTGCCCGCCGGGGTAGCTGCGCCAGTACGGCAGCCCGACCGCGATCAGCGCCAGCCCGGCTACATCGCTCGCGGCCCCGTACGCGCCCGCCGCCTCGAAGGCCAGGTGCAGCGCGCACGCCTGCCCGCCCAGCGAGTGCCCCACCAGGATCGTCCGCCGCCCCGCCCGCCGGGGCTTGAGATGCGTCAGCACCGCGTCGACATCGGCCGTGAGATCGCCCAGCCCGTACCGCGACCCCCGCCCGGGCCGCGGCGAGCTCGCCCCCGTCCCGCGCAGATCCGCGACCACCACGGCGACGCCGGCCGCGGCCAGCTCGCCCGCGAACTTGCGGTAGTACCGGGCGGGCACGCCCATGGCCGGCCAGAGCACCGCGAGCGTGGGCGCGTCATCGGGCGCCGGATACACGTGCAGGGCGATCGAGTCGGACCCGCGAACCACGGTCTCCAGCGTCGGCTCCATGCTCGTAGGGTAGGGGTAGGAGGTTACCCGCAAGTAATGCGGCCCCCTCGCGGTTACTGTGCTGCTCGTGAAACCCGCCGATCTGCCGCAAATCCGCACACCCGGGACGCCGGCCCTCAGCCCCGACGGCCGCATCGCCGTCGTCGCCGTCGCGCGCGCCGATCTCGCCACCGACTCGTACACCTCGCAGCTCTGGCTCGTGCCGGCCGACGGCTCGCGCCCCGCGGAGCAGCTCACCCGCGGCTGGCACGACAGCGCCCCGCGCTTCTCGCCCGACGGCCGGCACCTCGCCTTCCTGCGCCGCGCCGACAAGGCCGCCAAGCCCCAGCTGTGGCTCCTGCCGCTGACCGGCGGCGACGCGTGGCCGCTGACCGACTGCCCCCTGGGCGCGGGCGTGCCCGACTGGTCGCCCGACGGTGCCCGGCTGGCATTCTCCGCCCGGGTACCGCAGGAGTCCCGCTACGGCACCGCCAACACGGACGACGGCGAGCGGATCGGCCCCGACGGCGAACCCCCGAGGCGGCTCACCCAGGTCTTCAACCGCCTGGACGGCCTGGGCTTCTTCCGCGACCGCCCGTCCCACATCTTCACGGTGACCCCGGCCGGCGAGCTCACCCGGCTGACCGAGGGCCAGGGCGACCCGCGCTTCTCCCCGGACGGCGAGTGGCTGACCTACCTCGCCCCGCCCGGCGACGACTGGGCCGCGGACGTGTGCGTCTGCCGCGCGGACGGCTCGGACCAGCGGGTCCTGACCAGCGGCACGTTCGCGGCCGCGCGGCCCCGCTTCCGCCCGGACGGCCGCGCGGTCCTCTTCACGGCGTCTCCGGCGGCGGCGGTACTGCGAAACGAGTCCCTCTGGTCAATTCCGCTGGACGGGGGCGAGGCGGCCCCGCTGCTGGACCCGGCGCGCCACCATCTGGCCATGCCGGGCGGTGACATGGACGTGACGCCGGAGGGCGCCCTGTTCACGACCGAGAACCGGGGCGCGGTGGAGCTCCTGCTCGTCCCCCACACCGGCGAGGAGCCGACGCCCCTCGTGACCGGCGCCCGCCAGGTGGCCGCGTTCGCCTGTCAAAACGGTGTTCTCGTGACAAATGAGGCGAATCCGTCGAACTGGGGCGAGCTCTACGCCGGTGGCCGCCGGCTGACGGCGTTCAACGAGGGCTTCGAGGCGCTGGAGCAGGTCGAGCTGACGGCCACGGCCCCGGACGGCTACCCGGTCCACGGCTGGATCGTCCGCCCCGCCGGCGAGGGCCCCCACCCGGCGCTCCTCATGATCCACGGCGGCCCCTACAGCCAGTACGGCTGGCGCCTCTTCGACGAGCCCCAGGTCTACGCGGACGCCGGCTACGCGGTCGTCTACGGCAACCCGCGCGGCTCGTCCGGCTACGGCGAGGCCCACGGCGAGCCCATCCGCGGCAACGTGGGCGAGGTGAGCGCGACCGACCTGCTGGCGCTGCTCGACGAGGCCCTGCGGGACCCCGGCCTGGACGCGTCCCGCGTCGGCGTGCTCGGCGGCTCCCACGGCGGCTTCATGACCACCTGGCTCGCCGCCCACCACGGCGACCGCTTCCGCGCGGCCGTCTCCGAGCGGGCCGTCAACGCGATCGACAGCTTCACGGGCTCGTCCGACATCGGCTGGTTCTTCGCCGACGCCTTGTACGGCGGGGAGGTCGCCCGCCAGAGCCCGCTGTCCTACGCGGACCGCATCTCGCTGCCGATGCTCATCATCCACTCCGAGCAGGACTGGCGCTGCCCCGTCGAGCAGGCCTACCGCCTCTTCGTGGCGCTCAAGCGCAACGGCGCCCCGGCCGAGCTGCTGCTCTTCCCGGGGGAGGGGCACGAGCTGTCGAGGACGGGCCGGCCGTCGCACCGCATCCAGCGCTTCGACGCGATCCTCGACTGGTTCGGCCGCCACCTCTGAGGGCCCGGGCCGGACGCGAAACCATCGCACACGTCCGACCCGGGGGAGTTCAGACAATGCAGAGACCCTCGAGGTGCCGCATTCCGATATACACCTAGCCTAGCACGGCCATTCAAGTTGATCACATTGAAGGTAGGCGCGGTGTAACCGAAACACTACGCGATGAGCAGCTCCGCCACCTGCACCGCGTTCAGCGCCGCACCCTTGCGCAGGTTGTCGTTCGAGATGAACAGGGCGATGCCGTTGTCCACGGTCTCGTCCACGCGGATGCGGCCGACGAACGACGGGTCGGCGCCGGCGGCCTGCAGCGGCGTCGGGATGTCGCTCAGCGCCACGCCCGGCGCCGACGCCAGCAGCTCCGTCGCGCGCGCGACCGAGATGGGCCGGGCGAAGCGGGCGTTGATCTGCAGGGAGTGCCCGGTGTAGACGGGCACGCGGACGCACGTGCCGGAGACGCGCAGGTCCGGGATCTCGAGGATCTTCCGGCTCTCGTTGCGCAGCTTCTGCTCCTCGTCGGTCTCGAAGGAGCCGTCGTCGACGAGGCCGCCGGCGAGGGGGAGCACGTTGAAGGCGATCGGCCGCGCGAACTTCGCCGGGGCCGGGAACGCCACGGCGGAGCCGTCGAAGGCGAGCGCCGCGGCGCCGTCGGCGACCTTGCGGACCTGCTCGTCGAGCTCGGCGACGCCGGCCAGCCCCGCGCCGGAGACGGCCTGGTACGTCGAGGCGACCAGGGCCACCAGCCCGGCCTCGTCGTGCAGGGGGCGCAGCACGGGCATCGCGGCCATCGTGGTGCAGTTCGGGTTGGCGATGATCCCCTTGGGCCGGTCGGCGGCGGCGTGCGGGTTGACCTCGGCGACGACGAGCGGCACCTCGGGGTCCATCCGCCACGCGGAGGAGTTGTCGATCACGACGGCGCCCGCGGCGGCCACCTTCGGGGCGAGCTCCTTCGACGTGCCCTTGCCCGCGGAGAACAGCACGACGTCCAGCCCGGCATAGTCCGCGGTCTCCGCGTCCTCCACCGTGATCTGCTTGTCCTGCCAGTCGATGGTCCGCCCCGCCGAGCGGGCGGAGGCGAACAGGCGCAACTCGTCTACCGGGAACTGCCGCTCGGCCAGGATGTGGCGCATGACGCTGCCGACCTGCCCGGTGGCTCCTACGATGCCGATCCTCATGGCGGCGAGGGTACCGCCTCCGGAGCCCGCATTCGATGCGATTTGAACCACTGCAAAGGGGCCTCAGCAGGGCAAACAGGAATTAGTCGGCGTCGGGGAGCCCGATCGCGAAAGCTTCTTCAAGATCGTGGCGAGAATACGCACGAAATGCGATGTGGGTGTCCGTCTCCACAACCCCGGGAACCTTGGAGATGCGGTTCGCGATGACCTCGGCGATCTCGTCGAACTGCTGCACCCGCACCATGGCGATGAGGTCCACGTTGCCGGCGACGGAGTACACCTCGCTGACGCCCTCGAGGTTGGCGATGTTCTCGGCCACCTCCGGGATCGAGTCGGTGGCGCAGTCGATGAGGACGATCGCGGTGATCACCTGCGGAGCTCCTTCCGGCCTGTGGACAAGAGCCATGCTAGTTGGCGGGGACGGTGAGCGACCGGCCGACCCGGATCGCCTGCCGCAGGGTCTCGCCCGCCGCGACGACCCCGCCCGGCCACACCACCCCGCCGCTGACCCGTCCGGCGACGTGGGCCCCGCTGCCGACGACGGCCCCGTCGAGTGTTCCGGTCACGACGGCGTCCGCGGCCACGAGATTTTCCCCGTGTACCGCATGCAGGTTCGCCGCCAGATAATCCGCGGGAGTGCCGGTGTCCAGGTAGGTGCCCGGGTATTCGACGACCTCCAGCCGCCCCTGGCGTTCCGCGGGCCGCCACGCGAGCCGGACGAGGTCCGACGGCTCCGGCTCGAGGCCCTTCACCAGGTCCCACGGCAGCAGCGAGAACCCGGCGAAGCGGTGGGAGCCGAACTCGTACGGCGGGCCCGGCACCCCGAGCAGCCGCACCGTGTCCCCGTCCCACCCGTCCAGCAGCGCGGCGATGTCCGCGCCGGGGGCCAGCTCCGAGGCCAGGTACGCGTCGGCGTTGCCCACCAGCACCCCCCGCCCACCGATCCAGTCCCGCAGCAGCCCGATCCCGCCGGCGGTGCCGAGCGGGTCGCCGGGCTCGACGGACAGGTGGGCGCGCGAACCGACGTGCTCGGCGACGAGGTGCCCGAGGTAGCAGGCGTTGACGGCGGGGTCCAGCCCGAGGTGCTGCACCCGCTCCAGCGCCCGGTCCAGCAGCGCGACGTTGCCCACCGGGCACAGCGCCTTGGGCAGGTGCTCGGTCAGCGGCCGCAGCCGCCGGCCCTCACCGGCCGCGAGGACCACGGCGCAGACGTCGGCGCTCATGCCTCCAGGACCTCCGGGTAGTCCTTGTACGGCCCGATGCCGTAGTGCGCGAGCAGCCGGGACGTGGACACGGTCAGCGGCGGCAGGTTGTCGACCCGGTGCCAGGCCGCCTCGAGGATCTCGGCGTGGTCGACGACGAGCTCGTCGCCGGGCTCGATCTCGGCCTCGAAGACCATGTCGACCCACTGGCCGCGGGTGTGCACGATCGCGTTGGGGGCGGCCGGGCGCATCCGCTCCGGCGGGAGCTTGACGCCGGTCTCCTCGTGCAGCTCGCGGGCGGCGGTCTGGGCCGGGGTCTCGCCGCGGTCCATCAGCCCGGCCGGCAGCGACCAGCCGGCGCCGGGCGGCTGGCGCAGCAGCAGGATCTGCGTGAGCGCGGGGTCGCGGACGATCGCGACGGCGCCGATGGTGTACGTCGGCTGGAACGTGCGCACGATTCGCCGCTTCCAGCGTCCGGGGAGCCGGTAGAACGTGCGGTACGCCAGCGCGCGCACGCGCCCACGCATGTCGGTCATCCGGTAAGGCTAGTGAATCGCGCGCGGGGCTAATGCGGCGAGTGGTCGACCAGAGCGATCAGCTCGGCCACGACCTCGTCGGCGGTGCGGGCGTGGTCGGCGACGGCGACGAGGAGGGTCTCGAGGTCGGGGAAGCCGAGGCGGGGCGCGAGGCGCACGAGCGGCAGGTCACTGGCGAGGCCGCGGCCCTGCTGGCGCAGCGCGAGCCCGATGGCGAGCCGGCCCAGGCGGACCTTGTTGGCGACGGTGATCGCCGGGGCCTCGTGGGCCTCGAACCAGCGGCTGATGTGGAGGCGGGCGTGCGGGGTACGCACGAAGTCCAGCCATTCCGGAGACGGTCCGCGCGCCGGGGCGTCCGCGTCGAAGTCGAACTCGTCGCGCTGGCCGGCGCGGGTGATGATCTCGACCGTGTCGCCGTCGGCGAGGGGGGAGGAGACCGCGGTGAGGCGGCCGTTGACCCGGGCGCCGATACATCGGTTGCCGACGTCGGCGCCGAGGATGTACGCGAGGTCGACCGGCGTCGCGTCCGCGGGCAGCAGCACCGGGCGCCCGCCGCCCGCCGTGAGCACGAGGATCTGGTCCTCGGCGAGGTCGCAGCGCAGCGAGGCGATGAACTGCGACGGGTCGGAGGCGGACGCCTCCCAGTCGAGCAGCCGGCGCAGCCAGTTGAGCTGCTCGGCCTTGGACGCGGGGCCGAAGCGCGCGGCGGTGCTCGGGTAGCGGAAGTTCGCGACGATGCCGTACTCCGCCGCCTGGTGCATCTCGACGGTGCGGATCAGCACCTCGACCGAGCGGCCCTCGGGCCCGAGCACCGTGGTGTGCAGCGACTTGTAGTTGTTGTTCTTCGGCGTCGCGATGAAGTCCTTGAACCGCCCGGGGACCGGCCGCCACTTGCCGTGGACGGCGCCCAGCGCCGCGTAGCAGTCGGTGTCGGGCCCGTCGACCACGATCACGACCCGGGGCAGGTCGTGCGGTTCGGCGTGGTTGCCGTCGACGGTGTCCTTCCAGATGGAGTGCAGGTGCCGCGGCCGGGGGGAGACGGTGGCGTCGAGGCCGAAGCGCTTGAGGTCGCTGTTCACGGCGGAGATGATCTTCTCGAGGTAGCCGTCCCAGCCGACCCGCTGCTCCACGTAGTCGGCGACGACCGCGTAGCCGCTGGGCGACACCGCCCGCAGCACCCAGTCCTCGAGCTCCCGTTTCAGCGCCTGGATGCCGAGCCGCTCGCACAGCGGGATCAGCACCTCCCGCGTCGCGGTGGCGATGCGGACCCGGCTCTTGACCGACCGCGCGTCGATGGTGCGCATGTTGTGCAGCCGGTCGGCGAGCTTGATGACGAGCACCCGCACGTCCCGCCCGGCGGCGACGATCATCTTGCGGATCGTCTCGGCCTCGGCGTCGGCGCCGTAGAACATCTTGTCGAACTTCGTGACGCCGTCGACGAGCAGCGCGACCTCGCCGCCGAAGTCTCGCTCCAGCGCCCCGAGGGTGTAGTCGGTGTCCTCGACGGTGTCGTGCAGCAGGGCCGCGACCAGCGTCGTCGTGTCCATCCCGAGGTCCGCGAGGATCTCGGTGACCTCCAGCGGGTGCGAGATGAAGGCCTCGCCGCTCTTGCGCATCTGCCCGCGGTGCATCTGCTCGGCGGTCGCATACGCCCGGCGCAGCAGCGCGATGTCCGCGGACGGATGGATCTGCCGATGTACCCGAAGAATGCCCGCCATCGGATCGTCGCCCGACTGCCACGGCAGCATCGCCCGCAGCCGGGCCCCGATGATCGCCGTGTACGTGGCGGTCGGATCGCCCGGCACCGCACCCCCGGCGAGCGCCTGATAGCTCGGCGGCGGCGGTACCTCGGGCGAGTCGTCGGCCGCCGGCGCGATCAGCTTCTTGCGGGGCGCCGCGTACCGGTCGTCGAGCATCGGCTCCCGCCGGCTCGGCCGGGGCAACGCATTCTTGCGGCCCGCGCGGCTCTCGTCCGGCTCGTGCGTGTTGCGCGGTTTCCCACCCTCGGCGGTCTCGGCCGCCTCGCCGGGGGTCTCCGGCTCGTCGGCCGGGGCGTTCTCAGCCTCGGTCTCTGCCTCTGCGCGTCGCGGCCGGTTCTCGATCGTCCGGTCGTTGGCGGGCCAGTCGGGTCCACCGGCTCGTGACTCGTGCTCGTTGCCCCCGCGCTCGGCCCGCCCGCCGTGCTCGTTCGTGGGCCGCTCGGCGGAGGGGGCGCGGTCGTTCACTGCCCGGTCATGCTGATGCCCGCGGTCGGCCGGCGCGTGGTCGGGCCGTCGGGCTCGATCCAGGCTCATCCGATCCGCGGGCACTCGGTCCGCGTGCTGCTGTTCGTGTGGGTGCTCGGTGCCGTCGCCGCCCCGGTCGTTCGGCGACCGCTCGGTCCCGGCCCGCTCGCCTGGCGGCGCGACCCGCCGCCGCTCGGGCGTCGCGATGGTCGCGGTGGGGAGTCCTTTGGGCCCGAGGAACATCTCCGCCGGCCGGGCCCGCTCGCCCGGGGTCAGGAATCCGCCGGACCCGAGGTTCTCGACGCGTATCGTCCGCGCCCCGACCGGCCCGAGGGCTCCGCCCGCTCCGTCGTCGGGGGAGAGGCGGCCCGGCGGCGACACGCCGGAGTCGTCCATTGTCGCGACCGCCTCGTCGACGAGCCGGTGCGCGTCCTGGCTGGTCATCGGGCCTGCGAGCGGATTCGTCCCGGCGCCGCGGAAATTCGGAAACTCCATGGGGTTGCCGTCCGACGCCGCTGGGTCCACCATGTACTCGCTGTGCGTCGCATTGGGGCCCGCGACATCCGCTACACCCGAGATGTTTGAAGCCCCCGGCTCGTGGGACTCAACACTCGGCAGTGCCGAACTTGGAAGGGCGCCCGGTGCCGGGGAGGAGCCCGCACCAAAAGACGCGCCGGGTTGCATTCCGGGCTCCATAGCGGCACCTCCTCACCGACGGGCCTGCACGGGCCTGGGTTTGGGTAGGTTCCAGCCTAGTTTCCCACCGGGCATCCGATCGGTCATTTGAGTATGGTCGTTCGTCCGATGTACCTACCCGTCCAAGTCGGTCTGAACCGAGGCGGCCGCCTCGGCCCGCACGAGGAACGGCCGCCACCGCGCGGCCCCGTCCACCGGCGACGACCAGCCGATATCGGTCTTGACCAGCCGCGTCTCGGGCCGCTCGAGCCACGCCAGAATGCGCTCGGTCTCCTCCGGGGAGGCCCGCGGCGTCGGTCCCGGCCCGGGCTGGACGGTTTCCGCTGTGGCCAACACCACATCCAGCGTCGGCTGTGGATGCACCCTCGGGGGTGAAACGCCTGCGGCGGCGAGTCGCCCGTGCCGCACCACCGCGATCTCCCAGCCCCCGGAGGCCGAGGGACGCGCGGCCACCACCTCGGGCAGCCCGCTCAGCCCGGCGAGCCGCTGCTGGCGGATCGCGGTGCGCAGGAACGCGACGAGCCGGCCACGGATCGTCGCCGCGTCCTCGTAGCGCTCGGCCTCGGCCAGGGCCTCGATCCGCGCCATGAGCCCCCGCACGACCGGCCCGGGGTCGCCGACCGTCGCCGCCCGGAACGGCGCCGCGGCCGCCGTCTCGTAGTCCTCGGCCGAGATCCGGTGCTCGCACGGGGCCGGGCAGCGGCCCAGCTCGGCGAGCGCGCACGCCGGGGTCTGGGTGCGCAGCGACAGCTTGTGGGTGCACTGGCGGATCGGCAGCGCGTCGTAGAGCCCGGCCGCCGCGAGGTCGGCGAAGCGCCGCGAGCCGAACGGCCCGAGGTAGGCCGCGCCGTCGCCCTGCACCTCCCGCACGATCGACAGCCGCGGGTAGGCCTCCGCGGTGAGCTTGAGCCAGACCACGCGCTCCGGGAACTTCGAGCGGCGGTTGTACGGCGGTTTGTGCGCCGCGATCAGGCGCAGCTCGCGCACCTCGGCCTCCAGCGAGTGCGCGCACGGGATGGCCTCGACGCGCTCGGCCGCGTTGATCATCTCGCTGATCCGCGCGCGCTTCTCCGCCGCCGTGAAGTAGCTGCGCACCCGGGTCGCGATGGAGGAGCTGGTGCCGATGTAGAGCGGCCGGTCCTTGTGCCCCCGGAAGATGTAGACCCCGGGGGCGTCGGGCAGCCCCTCGGCCAGGTGCTTCTTGCGCCGCTGGGCCGGGCTGACCGCCTTGACGAACTCGATCACGTCGCCGACGGTGTGCACCTTGAGGCTGCCGAGCCGGGAGAAGAGCCCGTGCAGCACGTCCACGGTGGCCCGGGCGTCGTCCAGCGCCCGGTGGACGGGCTGGGTCGAGGCCCGGAAGTGCCGCGCGAGGGTCGACAGGCGATGGTTGGGCACCTCGTCGGCGACCATCGCGCGCCGGGCGATCGCGGCGGTGTCGAGCACGATCGGCTTCGGCCACGCGTAGCCGTGCTTGGCGCAGGCCGCCTTGAGGAACCCGGTGTCGTAGGGCGCGTTGTGCGCGACCCACACCGCGCCCTGGGCGAACTCGAGGAAGCTCGGCAGCACCGTCTCCAGCCGCGGCGCCTCCAGCAGCATCATCTCGGTGATGCCGGTGAGCACCGTGATGAACGCCGGCACCCGCTCCTCCGGGTTGACCAGGGTGCCGAACTCGCCCAGGATCTCGCCGCCGCGGACCTTCACCGCGCCGATCTCCGTGATGCCGCCGCCGTCCGGCGCGCCGCCGGTGGTCTCCAGGTCGACCACGACGAACGTGGTGGAGAACAGGGTGGCGGCGCGCGGGTCGTCGAACAGGGCGTCGAGCGATTCCTGGTGGTAGTGGGGCACGGGCGCACACTACGACCAGGGTGTGACAAAAAATTCCTAGTGCGGCGGGAACCGCAGCTCGATGCGCACGTCGGGGGAGCCGATCATGGCCGAGGTGTCCATGACGGTGGCCCCGTGGGCGCGCAGGATGTCGGCGACGGCCCGGGGCACGGGCTCGTCGGCGGGTCGCAGGCCGGCGAGGTCGGCCTGCCACTCGGGCCGGATGCTGCCGCCGGCGTGGCCGATCTCGATCGTCGGCACCGGGGTGCCCAGCACCCGCACCGCGACCCGGCCGCCGGCCGGGGCCAGCTTGAGGGCGCCGAAGATGACGTAGTCGAGCGCGCGGGACAGCCGCGCCGGGTCCGCGTGGATGGTTGCCGGGTCGGTCAGCCCGAGCGTGATGGCGATGTTGCGGGCGTCCGCGATCCCGCGCAGCTCCAGGATGCGGGCCTCGGTCAGGTAGGCGAGGTCCACCGCCCGGGGCTCGGGCCGGGCCCGCAGGTCGTCGGACACCACCAGCCGGCGCAGCTCGAGCAGCTCGGTGACCTGCCTGGCGAGGGCCCGCAGCGCCCTCATCTGGTCGAGGTTGAGCCGGTGCGGGCTGTGGTCGACGACGCACAGGGTGCCCAGGGCCGCGCCCCCGGCCGTGAGCAGCGGGGCGCCGGCGTAGAAGCGGATGCCGTCGTCCTGGGTGACGTACGGGTTGTCGGCGAAGCGCACGTCCGCGGTGGCGTCGGGCACCACCATGAGGTCGCGGCCCATGATCGCGTGGGCGCAGAACGCCACCTCGCGGGGCGTCTCCTCCAGATCCATGTCGCCGACCTTGGCCTTGAACCACTGCCGCTCGGTGTCCACGAGCGTGACGAGCGAGATCGGCGCGCCGCAGACCTCGCTGGCGATTCGGACGATGTCGTCGAAATCGGTCTCCGGCGGCGTGTCCAGGACAGCCATCGCATGCAGCTCGGAGACGCGGTCCGCCTCGTTGCTGGGTACTGGTACCGCCATCCCCGCCTCCCAAGCCGTACACCTAATCGGGTGAAACAAGGATATGTCAGCTTTTAGCCGTCGGAGGTAAGGCGGCCGTCCTGGACACCATCCCGGGCGAATGTGGTCGACAATGCGACACTGGAGTGATGTCTGCGCACGACGCTCCCGACGACCTCGAGGTCGAGGCCGCGGTGGAGGCTGCGCAGGCCACAGAAGACGAACTCGAGCCGGTGCTTCCCGAGGTCGTTCGGCAGCGAGTGATCGCCCTCGCCGCGGGCGCCATGACCGGGCTCCCGCTGGAAGAGCTGCCCATGCCGCTGCGCCGGGTGGCCAAGTTCGCCCCGAACCGCCGCGCCCGCCTCGGCGGCCCCGTCATCGCCATGCAGCTCTCCGGCGACCCGTTGCTGCGTCAGCGCCTGGCCACCCGGGTGGTCAACGACGCCGGTGACCTGGGCGCGGCCGTGATCGAGGGGGTCGCCCCGGCGGCGGCGGACCCGGTCGAGGTGGCGGCGCTGGCGTACCTCGCCCGCCCCGACGGCTGGCGCCGGCTCGTCACCGACGCGACCGAGACTGTTCGCGCCGAGGCCGAGGGGGCCGTCGCCTCCGAGCGCCTCCGCGACGTCGAGCAGCGCCTCGCGCGCGCCGAGCACGACCGCGCCGTCGCCCGCGTCGAGGCCGAGAAGCTGCGCGACGAGCTCGCCCGGCTCCGCGACGAGACGGCCGGCCTGCGCGAGGAGGCCCGTGCGCTCGGCAAGTCGCTGCGCGAGTCGCAGGCCAAGGAGCGCAAGGCCACCGACATGCTCGCGGCCGAGAAGGGCCGCGCCGCCAAGGTCAACGCCGACCACGACGCCGAGCTGCGCCGCCTGCGGGCCCGCCTGGCCGAGGCCGAGACCGCCGCGGGCGCCCAGCGGCAGAGCGCCAAGGACGCCCGCGCCGTCGACGACGCCCGCCTCTGGCTGTTGCTCGAGACCATCGGCCAGGCCGCCGTCGGCCTGCGCCGCGAGCTCGCCCTCGACCCGACCGACAAGCTCCCGGCCGACTTCGTCGCCGACGTCGCCGCCGAGCGCCCCGAGGGCGTCACCGCCGCCGCGCGCGCCCTCGACGCCGACGACCCGGCCCGCCTCGACCAGCTGCTGAGCCTGCCCAAGGCGCACATGATCGTCGACGGCTACAACGTCACGAAGAAGGGGTACGCGGAGATCTCCCTCGAGCAGCAGCGCAACCGCCTCATCGCCGGGGTCGGCGGCCTCGCGGCGCAGACCCGCGCCGAGGTCACCGTCGTGTTCGACGGCGCCGAGCGGGTGCACGGCCTGCCACCGGCGCCGCGGGGCGTGCGCGTGCTGTTCTCCCGCAAGGGCGAGACGGCCGACGAGCTGATCCGGCGCCTGGTCCGAGCCGAACCCGCGGGGCGCCCGATCGTGGTGATCTCCTCCGACAAGGAGGTCATCGACGGCGTACGCCGCCACGGCGCCTACCCCCTCTCCTCCGACACCCTCCTGCGCCGCCTGTCCCGCTCCTGACTACTGCCCTGCTTGCGCGACGCCGCTTCCTGCGCGGGCTCGTCCGCCGCCTTTGTTCCCCGCCACTGCCGCACGCGGCGGGTCCGACGCCTCTGCACGCTCCGTGATCAGTGCCCTGAACTGGGCGTTTGCATTTTTTGTCGTACCCCCTCGCTACCGTTCGTGCTATCGGGTTCACCGATACGCCATATGCCGGGCGGATCCCGGCTCCGGCGGATCGTCGGTATTGGAGGAGCGATGCTCGTCGACTGCGAAAGCTGTTCGGTGCGGGGCAACGCCTGCAGGAGTTGCGTGGTGACCCTGCTGCTCGACACCCCGCCCGCGTTCCACCAGCTCGGCGCCGAGGAGGTGCGCGCCATCGAGGTGTTCGAGCTAGCCGGGTTCGACGTCACCGTCCTGGAGCCCACCCACTTCGAGGCCATCCCCGTGACCCCCGTGCCCTCACCCCGCCGTCGCCGCGGGCGCGCCGCATAGGCCGCCGCGATGACCACCCGCTTCCGTCCCGCGGTCACGCTCGTCGTGCCGGGCCCGGCCGGCGGCGCGATGACCCACCCTCGATCCCGCGATCAGGCTCGGCGTGCGGGCCCGGCCGGCGGCGCGATGACCACCCGCTTCCGTCCCGCGATCACGCTCCTCGTGCCGGGCGCGGCCGGCGGCGAGCCGCATAGGCTGACACGATGACTCCCCGTCTCTGGGCCACGATCACGCTCGTCGTGCTGCTCGTCGCCGCGGCCGTCGTCGCGCTGCTGCGGGTGCCGTGGTCGGCGCCGCCCGCGCCGCGCGCCGATCAGCTCGCCGCGCTCGACACCCTGCCGCACGACGCGGTCGCCCAGGGGCGCGCCTTCCACGCGGCGTTGCGCCCGGGGATGTACCTCTCGATCGTCCTCGGCCTCCTCGTCGCCCTCGTGCTCGGCCTCACCCCGGCCGGCGCCTGGCTCGTGGAGCAGGCCGGTCGCCCGTTCGGCGGCCACTGGCTGGCCCGCGCCCTGCTCGGCGGCTTCCTCGTCACCCTCGTCGGCGAGGTCGTCGCGCTGCCCCTGTCCGTGTGGCGCCAGTCGATCCTGCGCCGCTACGGCCTGTCCACCCAGGGCTGGGGCGGCTGGACCGTCGACCTGCTCAAGAGCTACGCCGTCGGCGCCGTCATCGGCGCGATCGTGCTCGTCGGCTTCTACACGGTCACCCACTTCGCCCCGCGCTGGTGGTGGGCCTGGGGCGCGGCCGGCGCCGCGGTGCTCACGATCCTGTTCTCGTTCATCCTGCCCGTCCTCGTCGAGCCGGTCTTCAACAAGTTCACCCCGATGCCCGACGGCGAGCTGCGCACGAACCTCATGACCCTGGCCGCCCGTGACGGCGTCCCGGTCCGCGACGTGCTCGTCGCCGACGCGTCGCGGCGCACCCGGGCCGTGAACGCCTACGTCTCCGGCCTGGGCCCGACCCGCCGCATCGTCGTCTACGACACCCTGCTGGAGAAGGCCCCACCGGCCGAGGTCGAGTCCGTGGTGGCCCACGAGCTCGGCCACGCCAAGGACGGCGACGTCCTGACGGGCACCCTGCTGGGCGCGTTGGGCGCCGCGGCGGCGGTCTGTGCCCTCTACCTGATCGGCTCCTGGTCGGCCCTGCTCCGCCTCGCCCGCGTCGACTCGATCGCCGAACCCCGAGCCCTGGCCCTGCTCCTGGCGTTGGCCACGATCGCGAGCCTGTTCGCCGGCCCGGCCCAGGCTTTTGTCTCCCGCCGAGTCGAGGCCCGAGCCGACGAACATGCCCTGCGGCTGACCTCGAACCCGAAGGAGTTCGAGGCCATGCAGGGCCGCTTGGCCCTGGTCAACCTGGGCGACCCGGACCCCAACCCCCTGGAGCAGTTCCTCTTCGGCAGCCACCCGACAGCGGTCGAACGGATGGCCGCCTCCCGAGCCTGGGCCCGCGCCCACCCCTAGCCCGCACCCGGCCAGCCCGCACGCCCGCCCTGCCGCAACCGCCCGCAATCCCGCCGGACCCGCAATCCCGCCGACCCGCAACCCGTCTCGCCGCCCGCACAGCCCAACCGAGCCCGCGCGTGCCGCCCGACCGTCCGCAACTCCACGCCCCAGCCGAGCCGGCGCCCGCCGCCCCAGCCGAGCCCGCGCCCGCCCGCCCCGGCCAGCCGCGACCGTCCGCAACTCCGCGCCCCAGCCGAGCCCGCGCCCGCCCGCCCGCCCCGGCCAGCCGCGACCGTCCGCAACTCCGCGCCCCAGCCGAGCCCGCGTGTGTCCGCCCGATCCGCTGCGGCCGTCTGCAACTCGGCAGACCCGCGATCCGTCTCGCCAGGCGCACGCCGCTCGGCCGAGTCTGGCCACGTCCGTGCCCTCGACCGGGCGGAGCGGTCCGGGATTCCGCAATCCTGCGAACCGTCTCGCCGTCCACCTCCCGTCCCGTGCGAGCGAGCCCGCGCCCGTTCTGACCAGCCGCGACCGTCTGCAGCTCGGCAGACCCGCGATCCGTCACGCCGGGCGCACGTTGCCCCGGCCGAGTCCGGCCACGTCCGTGCCCTCGACCGGGCGGAGCGGTCCGGGATTCCGCAATCCCGCGAACCGTCTCGCCGCCCACACGCCGACACGGGAACGAGCCCGCATCCGCCCTGACCAGCCGCGACCGTCCCGGCTTCGCGCGCCCGGGGGCCATTGCGCCAGCCCGCACGTCCGCCGCGCCGAGCAGGAGCATGAGCACGAGCCCTTCCTGGCCGGCGGTGCTGCCGTCGCGCAAAGGGGGCGGCCGCGTCAGGTGGGGGAGTCGCGGCGGCGGGGGACGTAGAACTCCACCTCGGTGCCCTTGCCGGGGCGGCTGTAGATCTCCGTCGTCCCGCCCAGGTCCGCGATGCGCCCCCGCATCGACTGGGCCACGCCCAACCGCCCGGCGTCCGCGGCCTGCGCGAGGCGCTCCGGTGCGAAGCCCACGCCGTCGTCGCGGACGGTCACGCGTACGGCATCGCCCTCGTCCTCCACGAGGACCCACGCGCGCGCCGTCGGGCCCGCGTGGCGGCGGACGTTGTCGAGGGCGGCCTGGACGGCGGAGGTGAGCTCGGTGGATGCGGCGGCCGGCAGGAGTACCGGATCCGCGGGCGCCGCGACCTCGACCGTCGGGGAGGCGAGGGCCGTGAGGGTGGCGCGCACGTCGAGGCGGTTGGCCGCGGGCGTGATGGGGCCGCCGGAGAGCAGGTTGCGCAGCGCCTGCTCCTGCTCGCCGGCGAGGGTGGCGAGTTGGGGGCCGGCCCCGCCGAGCTCGTTGCCGTGGCGTTGCATGAGGGCGAGCACCTGCAGGACCCCGTCGTGGATGGGGCGGGCGAGCCGGTTGCGTTCGGCCTCGGCGGCCTCGCGGCGGATCTGCTCCGCGCGCAGGCGGTCCGCGCGGCGCGACGCCCACTGCTGGGCGAAGCCGAGCCCGCCGACGCCCGCCGCGGCGACGAGGAGCAGGACGGCCGACGTGGTGAGGTGGAAGACCGGGTTGAAGTACGAGGAGGCGGGCAGGCCGTCCTGCAGGTACGTGGCCTCGATCGCCTGCCGCCCGCCGAGGGCGAGCACGACCGCGAGCGGGCCGAGGGTCGCGGGTGCGGCGCCCGACGGGGCGAGGGTCGGCGCGATGGTGCCGACGATCGCCGTGGCCGCCGCGGTGACGAGCACCGCGATGAGGACGCCCGGCACGACGCTGCCCTGGTTGGCGAGCTTCTCCGGGTGGCCGGTCGTGGCCGCGTACGCGATGAACAGCGCGGTCGCGGCGGCCACGGTCACGCCGGCGGTGAGCGGCACCCGCAGCCGGGTCCAGGCCAGGCCCGCGCCGACGGCCAGCCCGCCGAGCACGGAGAAGAAGGGCAGGGTGGTGTACCGCAGCGCCCCCATCGCCAGGATGAGCGGCGCGACCATGCCGACCTGGGCCGTCGCGGCGGTGAGGGCCCCGCCGAGGGACCAGGGGCCGGCCATCGCCGCGAGCGCGGCGACCACGATGAGCGTGATGGTGCCGATGACGGCCCCGGCCACGTACGCGTGCCGGTACATCGCGCTCTGCGAGACCCCGAGCAGCAGCGCGAGGCGGTCCGGCGTGAGCAGGCCGAGCGGGAAGGCGAGCGCCAGTGCGAGGCCGCCGGCCAGGACCAGCCGCAGCCGGGGCCAGCCCTGGTGCTCGGGGCCGTCCGGGCGGGCCGCGGGGTCGTGCCCGCGCAGCAGCCACGCCGCCGTGGCCGCGCCGGCGATCCCGAGCACGACGAGCGTGCGCTGCCAGTCGTAGACGGCGCTGTACGGCCGCTGCCACCAGGCGTCCGCGATGGCCATGCCGAGCAGGGGGGTCCCGACGCCGAGCCCCGCGACCAGCGTGCCCCGGCCGGTCTCGCCGCGCCGGAGCATCGCCTGGGCGGCCGCGAGCACGGCGACGAGCGCGAGCGGCTGGGCGCAGCGGGTCAGCAGCGACACCGACAGCGGCAGGTGCCGTGCCAGTTCCATCGGCAGCAGCATCGGTACCGCCAGCAGCCCCGCCCCCGCCATCAGCACCGGCCACCGGCGCAGCAGCACGAGCGCGGCCACGATGACGACGATCGGCCCCAGCTCGTACGCGGCGTCGAACGCGCCGCGCGGGCTGGCCTGCAGCGCGAGGTTGAGGACCGGGTTGCCCGGCCCGCCGTCGGGCGAGTGCGCCGAGGACGTGGCCACGAGCAGCAGCGCGCCGCTGAGCGCACCGGCGAGGGCCGCGGTCCGCTGCCGCGGCGTGGCGACGGGCGGGATCCGGGTCGACGGGATCGGGGTGGGTGGGATCGGGGTGGGCGGGATCGGCGTGGACATCGCAGCGATCATCGCCGACTCGCCGCGCTCATGCACGTGCGTGAATCGGGGCGCCGCGGCGGGCACGGCTCGGGGACCCCGGGGTGCGGCAGGCGCACCGGCCGCCCGTCCGGCCGGTACTCGAAGTGCCACCACTCGTTGTCGTAGGTCCGGTAGAGCCCGTGCCGGTCGCCGTGGCGCTCGAGCCAGCGGGCGCCCTCGGTCGGCCGCACGTCCAGCGCGGTCCCGGCGACGTGCCGCGACGCGTGCGGCGGCAGCACCCGGCGCCAGGCCGCGGCGACCGACCCGTCGCGGGCGACCGCCGCGGCGAAGAGCCGGGCCTGCTCCCGCGGGTCGCGATAGCCGGACGTGAGGCCGATCAGCTCGCCGTGGCGCCACAGGGCCTCGGCGCGGGCCGCCTCGAACGCGGCCCGCGTCGCCCCCGTCAGCCCGGCCAGCTCCTCGGCCGGGAACCGCGCCGCGAGCGCCCACTGGCAGGCCCGGTGCCGCGCGGGCCCGAGCGTCCGGGCGCGCGAGCCGAGCGTCTGCGCGCGCGAGCCGAGCGGTGCCCGTTCCCGGGCGGTCCCCGCGCACCGGTGCGGTGCCGCGAGCCAGGCGACGGGCACGAGCGCGACCGCCAGCGCGCGCGTGACCCGCCGGTACACCACGTCCCGTCGCCGCGCGGTCGCGGCGCCCCCGTCAGCGAGCGTGTACGGCATGCCAAGAATCTGCCGGTCGGGCCGGGGCGCGGGCCTGAGTCGGGGTACCCAATTCGCGCTGGGTACCGCCACTCAGATGCAATGGACCCATGTCGTCGGATGTGCGCGTCTGCTTCCTCGGGGACTCCTTCGTCGCCGGCGTCGGCGATCCCCAGTGCCTCGGCTGGGCGGGCCGGCTCGCCGCGCTGGCCCATCGCCGCGGCACCCCGCTGACCGCCTACAACCTGGGCATCCGCCGCGACACGTCGGCCGACGTGCTGGCCCGCTGGCGCGCCGAGTGCACCCCGCGCCTGCCGGACGGCTGCGACGCGCGGATCGTGCTCTCCTTCGGGGTCAACGACACCGTGCAGGGCCTGCCCGCGGCCGAGTCCGCCGGCCGTCTGCGCACCCTGCTGACCGGCGCCGCCGCGTGGCCGCGGCTCGTGGTCGGGCCGCCACCGGTCGACGACGAGCCGGTCAACCGCGCGCTCGCCGCCCTCGACGAGACCTTCGCGGAGGCCTGCCGGGAGCTGCGGGTGCCGTACGTGAGCACGCTGCCCGACCTGGTGCGCGACCCGGTCTGGATGCGCGAGGTCCGCGACGGCGACGGTGCCCACCCGGGCGCGGCCGGCTACGAGGCCCTGACCCGCCTGGTCGCCCCGGCCTGGACCAGGTGGCTCGACGCCTGAGCCCCTGACCTGACCCCCTGAGCCCCTGACCCCCTGAGCCCCTGAGCCCCTGAGCCTGGCCCGCGGCGCCTCGTGGCCGGGCCCGGCGGACCGCGCCGGTACAGTCTCCCGGTGGCGACCTCACTGCTGATCACCAACGACTTCCCGCCCCGGCCGGGCGGGATTCAGCAGTTCGTGCACAACCTCGCCGTCCGCCAGCCCCGCGACGAGGTCGTCGTCTACGCGTCGACCTTCGCGGGCGCCGAGCAGTTCGACGCCGAGCAGCCGTTCGAGGTCGTCCGCGAGAGCACCGGCATGCTGCTGCCGACCCCGCGCGTGGCCCGGCGGGCCGCCGAGATCGCCCGGGCCCACGGCTGCGACAGGGTCTGGTTCGGCGCCGCGGCCCCGCTCGGGCTGCTCGCCGAGGGCCTGCGCCGCCGCGCCGGGATCGAGCGCGCGGTGGCGATCACGCACGGCCACGAGGCCGGCTGGGCGGCGCTGCCGGGCGCGCGGAGCCTGCTGCGGCGCATCGCGCGGGGGACGGACGTGGTCACGTACCTGGGGGAGTACTTCCGGGTGCGCCTCGCCCGCGCCATCGGCGGCCTGACGGACCTGCAGCAGCTCGCGCCGGGCGTGGACGTGGACGCCTACTCGCCGCGGGTCGACGGCTCGGGGGTGCGGGAGCGTCACGGGCTGGGCGGCCGCCCGGTCATCGTGTGCGTCTCCCGGCTGGTGCCGCGCAAGGGCCAGGACGTGCTCATCCGGGCCCTCCCGCGGATCCGCCGGGCGGTGCCGGACGCGGCGCTGCTGGTGGTGAGCGGCGGCCCGTACCGCGCGACCCTCGAACGCCTCGCCCGCGAGCAGGGCGTGAGCGGCGACGTGGTCTTCACCGGCCCCGTCGAGTGGGCCGAGCTGCCCGCGCACTACGCGGCCGGGGACGTGTTCGCGATGCCCTGCCGCACGAGGCGCCGCGGTCTCGACGTCGAAGGGCTCGGGATCGTGTACCTCGAGGCCTCCGCCACCGGCCTGCCCGTCCTCGCGGGCGACTCGGGCGGCGCCCCCAACGCGGTCCGGGAGGGCGAGACGGGCTTCGTGGTCCCCGGCCGCGACGTGCGGGCGGTGGCCGACCGGCTCATCACCCTGCTCCAGGACCGCGACCTGGCCAAGCGCATGGGCGCGGCCGGCCGCGCCTGGGTCGAGTCCGAATGGCGCTGGGAAACGCAGGCCGCCCGCCTTCAGTCCCTCCTCGCCCCGCGATAGGGCCGGGGCGAAGTCGCTCGGAAACGGCGCCGGACGGCAGCGGCGCGGAAAT
This sequence comes from Dactylosporangium sp. NPDC000244, assembly GCF_040300725.1. NCBI lineage: Bacteria > Bacillati > Actinomycetota > Actinomycetes > Micromonosporales > Micromonosporaceae > Dactylosporangium > Dactylosporangium sp. NPDC000244. The sequence continues at coordinate 133,121 of NZ_JBEPEH010000016.1, read as the reverse complement.
CGGTGACGGGGAAACGCGCCGCGTGCCGGAATCGAAAGCGACGGGAAACGCGGCCGGAAACGGCAGGCGTATCCGCGCCGGCGCATTCCGGGAATGGCGCGGCCGGCTGCCCGGGGGTATCGGGAGCCGGCCGTCAGCGCGATTGGCGGGGGTCGGGGAGAACGCGTCAGAAACTGGGGGCGTCGGGGGCTTCGAGCAGACCGAGGCGCAATGCCGTCATGAGGGCCTGGGCCCGGTTGGCCGCGCCCAGCTTCTCGTAGAGCTTCGAGATGTGCGTCTTCGCGGTGGACTCGGAGACGAACAGCTGCTTGGCGATGCCGGCCACGCTCATGCCGTCCGCGAGCAGGCGCAGCACCTGGCCCTCGCGGGGCGACAGCTGCGGGCCGCTCGGGGCCAGCCGGCGCTTCATCGCCTCGGCCAGGTCGGCCGCGGTGAACGCGCTGGGCGCCGAGGCGGCGTGCCGGGCCGCGGCCACGACCTCGTCGGCCGGGGCGGTCTTGGGCACGAACGCGGAGGCGCCGGCCTCGAGCGCGCCGAAGAGCTGGTCGTCGCCCGCATACATGGTCAGCACCACGATGCCCATGCTGTTGCTGGTCTTGCGCAGGGCGCGGGTGGCCTCCAGCCCGCTGCCGTCGGGCAGCCGGAGGTCCATGATCACGACGTCGGGCTGCAGCGCGCCGGCCTGGCGGATCGCCTCGGCGGCGGTCGCGGCCTCGCCCACCACCTCGAACTGGCGGTCGCGCTCGAACGCGTGCCGCAGCCCTCGGCGAATCAGATCGTGGTCGTCGACGAGCAGAACTTTGGTGCGAGTCGTCGGCGTCGCGGTAGTAGACATTCCCGGTGCTCTCTCCCTCTGGGTGCCTTCACGCTACCGCGCACGCGGTGCGGTTCCGAGCACAACCGCCACTGTGGTCCCATTCGGCACGCGTGGCGTGATCTCCAACCGGCCCCGGATACGTTCCGCCCTCTCGGCCATGATCGCAAGACCATAGTGGCCGTCCGGGCGGTTCTCGCCGATGCCGCTGCCATCGTCGGATATTTCTACCTGTGCGAACGGTGGATCGACCGCGCACGTTACCCAAAGATTCTCCGCGCCGGCGTGTTTCCGCGCGTTGGTGATGGCTTCCTGGGCAATGCGCAGCAGTTCTGCCTCGACGGCGGCCGGCAGCCGGGCGGTGGTCTCGTCGAGCGAGAGATGCACCCGCAGGCCGGCCGACGCGCCGACGGTCCGTGCGTAGTCGGAGATCGCCGCGGTGAGCCCGCCGTAGCGGTCCACCTCGCTGCGCAGCTCGAACAGCGACAGCCGCAGCTCCGTGATGACCCGCGTGACCTCGGCCCGCAGGATTCGCAGCTCCTCCTCGGCCGCCTCGGCGTCGGGCAGCGCGGCGACCGCGTTGTCGATGCCGTAACCGACCATGACCAGCTCCTGCGCCACCCCGTCGTGGATCTCGCGGGCGAGCCGCTGCCGCTCCTCGGTCGTCGCCAGGGAGCGGACCTCGTCGAAGAGCAGGGCCGCCTCGAGCCGCAGCGCCGCCGCCCCGGTCACCGACTGGACCTTGCTGACCAGCGCGGCCGGGTAGGAGCCGGGGGAGTCGGACTCCAGCACGATCAGCCCGACGGTGCGCACCCCGGCGATGAGCGGCACGGCCATCGAGGAGATGCTCTGCCCGCGGGCGACCGAGCGGGCCTGCGAGCGCCCGGAGACGACCGGCTGCTGGGTGGCCCACGCGTCGGCGACGGCGCTCTCGGTGTCCAGCGCCGTCTCCCAGTCGAGCCGCTCGACGCCGGCCTGGGCCAGCACGACCAGCCGCCCGCCGCCGCTGCCGGACAGCACGGCCCCGCGAGTGGAGGGCACCAGCGCGCGGACCTCGTCGAGCAGGTGCTCGGCCAGCCCGCCCGGGTCGAGCGTGGCCCCGGGCAGCTGCCGGGCGACGCTGCGCAGCTGGGTCAGCAGGCGCGTGGCCTCGGCGTAGGGCTGCGGCGTGGCCTCGGGCCGGCGGGCCAGCAGCACCCGCTGCAGCATCGTGGCCTGGAACGCGGCGACCCCGGCGACGACCAGCCAGGTGCCGCCCGCGGTGAGATAGTCCCGCTCGTTGAGCCGCCCCTCGACCGCGCCGCCGATGACGAGCAGCGCGGCCGCCGCGGCCAGGTAGGCCCCGGCGAGGCGGCGCCCCTCGGACAGCGCGGCCGCGACGATCGGCACCGGCAGGTAGAGCAGCAGCGCCTCGGCGTCGTGGATGAGCGTGGACGCGGCGAAGGCGGTGATGAGGACCTCGGCGGTCCGGCCGAGCCGGCCGACCTCGTGCGAGTCGGGCGCGACGGTCGCGACGACCGCGGCGGCGAGCAGCAGCGCCAGCCAGAGCAGCTCGGATCCGCGCACGTCGTCGGAGAGCAGCAGCACGGCGACGAGGGCCAGCAGCAGCACCCGCACGACGACGATCGCCGAGCGCGCCTGCGCCACGGTCGCCCCGGCGCGCTCACCGGCCGGCGTGCTGCGAGCCGGCGCGGCCGTGCGGGTAGCGGACAGGTCCGTCAACTGCGTTCCCTCCAGGCGGCCGGGGTTGTCAACACTGCGGTCGGGTGGTGCTCAGCGCTCGTAGATGGCGGCGATCTCGCCGGCGTACTCCTGCATCACGACGTTGCGCTTCACCTTCAACGACGGAGTGAGCTCCCCGGTCGCCTCGGTGAAGTCGCGGGGCAGGATCCGGAAGACCTTGATGGCCTCCGCCTTCGACACCGCCTGGTTGGCCTCGTCGATCGCCTTCTGGATCTCCGCGCGCAGCTGCTCGTCGCCGGCCAGGCTCTCCATCGAGGAGTCCTCGGGCTTGCCGTTGTCGCGCTTCCAGGCCGGCAGCGCATCGGGGTCGATGGTCACCAGCGCGGCGATGAACGGCTGCCGGTCACCGACGACCATGCACTGGCTGACCAGCGCGTGGGCCCGGACCCGGTCCTCGAGCACGGCCGGCGCGACGTTCTTGCCGCCGGCGGTGACGATGATTTCCTTCTTGCGCCCGGTGATGCGCAGGAACCCGTCGTCGTCGAGCTCGCCGAGGTCGCCGGTGTGGAACCAGCCGTCCTCGTCGATCACCTCGGCGGTGGCCTCGGGCTTGTTCCAGTAGCCCTTGAACACGATGTCGCCCTGCACGAGGATCTCGCCGTCGTCGTCGATGCGGATCGTCACGCCCGGCAGCGGGCGCCCGACGGTGCCGATCTTCACGCCGTTGTCGCGGTTGGCGTTGGTCGCGGGCGAGGTCTCGGTGAGCCCGTAGCCCTCGTAGATCGTCACCCCGATGCCGCGGTAGAAGTGCGCGAGCCGCTCGCCGAGCGGGGCGCCGCCGGAGATGGCCCGGGTGCACTGGCCGCCGAGCGCGGCCCGCAGCTTGCCGTAGACGAGCCGGTCGAACAGCGCGTGCTGGGCCTTGAGCAGCAGCCCCGGCGACGGCGACGCGCTGTAGTCGATCGCCACCCGCTCGGCCCGGTCGAAGATCGCGCCCTTGCCGTCGGCCTGGGCCCGCTGCTTCGCGGTGTTGTAGACCTTCTCGAACACGCGCGGCACGGACAGTACGAATGTGGGCCGGAAGCTCTTCAGCGCGTCGGCCAGGTTCTTCGTGTCGGCCGTGTGCCCCATGGTGGCCCGGGCCTGGACCACGCCGATCTGGATGAGCCGGGCGAACGAGTGGGCGAGGGGCAGGAACAGCAGCGTGCGGGCGCCCTCGTTGAACAGCGAGCGCAGCTCGGGGATCGCGTTGACGATGTCGGAGAGCATGTTGCGGTGCGTGATCATGCAGCCCTTGGGGCGGCCGGTCGTGCCGCTGGTGTAGATGATCGTCGCCAGGTCGCCGGCCTTGGTCGCGGTGCGCCGCCGGTCGACGTCCTCGCGGGCCACGGCCGCCCCGTCGCCGACGAGCTGCTCGACCGCGCCCGGCGAGCCGTCGATCTGCCACACGTGGGCCAGCGTGGTCGCCCGCTCGCGCACCTGGGCCACGGCGTCGCGGTGCGCGTCGGTCTCCACGAAGCAGGCGACCGCGCCGGAGTCCTCGAGGATCCAGGCCACCTGCTCGGGGCTGGAGGTCTCGTAGATCGGGACAGTGACCGCGCCGCAGGTCCAGATCGCGTAGTCGATGAGGGTCCACTCGTAGCGGGTCTTGCTCATGAGCGCGACGCGCTCGCCCGGCTCGATGCCGGCCGCCAGCAGGCCCCGGGCCAGCGCCACGACCTGGTCGAGGAAATCCGCACAGGTCACGTCCTGCCAGGTGCCGTCCACCAGGCGCTGGAACTGCACCGTGGCGGGGGCCACGGCGGCGTTGTCCCAGACCGGGTCGGTCAGTGTGGCCGTCTCGGCGACGGTGACCGCGGCGGGGACGGAGAACTCGCGCACGTCCGGCTCCATTTCGACGCTGTACTTCTGTATCGGGAACCTACCGTTCCGCGTAACACCACGCACAGGGCGCCCACACCCCAATTACACGGAGGTGCCTGCCAGCAGGCGAGCCGACGCCCCGTGCGTGCCGCGGCAGAGGTAGCCTGCCACGCATGGCCGACACTTCGACTCAGTCGATCGTCATTGACGCGCCCCCGGAGCGGGTCGCCGCGGTCATCGCCGATTTCGCCCGCTATCCGGACTGGGTGGCGGCGGTGAAGTCGGCCGAGGTGGTCGAGGAGTACGAGGACGGCTACGCCAGCCAGGTCCACTTCGTGCTCGACTCGGGCCCGGTGTCCGATGAGTACACCTTGCAGTATGCCTACGCCGAGGATCTGAGCCGCATCGAGTGGAGCCTCACCGCCCCGTCGAAGGTGCAGAAGCAGCAGAACGGCTCCTACGACATCGGCGCCAACGCGGACGGCACCTCCACGGTGACCTACTCCTTGTCGGTGGAGCTGGCGATCGGGATGCTCGGGATGTTCAAGCGCAAGGCCGAGAAGATGATCATGGACACCGCGCTCAAGGAGCTCAAGCGGCGGGTCGAGGGCTCATGAGGGATCCCCGCGAGGAGGCCGAGCGCCTGGTCGCCGCCGCGCTCGCGGCCGTGTCCATGGCCGCCAACAGCACGACCGGCTTCGCCACCGGCTCCGCCGAGTGCTGCGTGTGCCCGCTGTGCAAGGCCATCGCGGCCGCCCGCGACCCGGATCCGGACTTCGCCGAGCGCCTGGCGACGGGAGCCGGCGACGTGGCCGCCGGCGTGGCGTCGTTCCTGCGGCAGTTCACCCCGCCCCCGGCGGCGCCGAAGCAGCCGGAGCAGCCGGAGCGGGGCGGCGCCGACACCGGCGCCGACACTGACGCCTGGCACAGGGCTACGCACGAAACGTCAACCACCGACAGTGACGTCGAACCGGATTGACCCCCAGCAGCAACGAGAGGAGCCAGCCGCAGTGGGTCTGACCATCGGCGTCGACATCGGCGGAACCAAGGTGCTCGGCGGTGTCGTCGACACCGCGGGCGACGTGCTCGTCCAGACGCGGCGCGACACGCCCGCGCAGGACCCGGGCGAGACCGCCGAGCGCATCATCGACGTGATCAAGGAGCTCTCGGCCGCGCACCGGGTGGACGCCGTCGGCATCGGCGCGGCCGGGTGGGTCGACGCGACCCGCTCGATCGTGCAGTTCGCGCCGAACCTCGCCTGGCGCGACGAGCCGCTGCGCGACAAGATCCAGCAGGCGGTCGGCCTGCCCACCGTCGTGGAGAACGACGGCAACGTGGCGGCCTGGGCCGAGTTCCGCTTCGGCGCCGCGCACGACGCCGACGACTCGATGGTGCTGTACACGGTGGGAACCGGCATCGGCAGCGGCATCGTGCTCGGGGGCCGGCTCATCCGCGGCGCGAACGGCGTCGCCGGCGAGGTCGGGCACACCACGATGGTCCCGGACGGCCACCCGTGCGGCTGCGGGCGCAGGGGCTGCCTGGAGCAGTACGCCAGCGGCAACGCCCTGGTCCGCTTCGCCCGCGCGGACGCCAAGGCCCGCCCCGAGGCGGCCGCGGCGCTGCTGCGCGAGGCCGGCGGCGACCCGGACGCGATCCAGGGCCCGGCGGTCACCGCCGCCGCGCGGCTCGGCGACCCGGTCGCCATCGGCGCGTTCGAGCAGGTCGGGCGCTGGCTCGGGGTCGCCTTCGCGGACCTGGTGCAGACGCTGGACCCGCAGGTCATCGTGGTCGGCGGCGGCGTGATCGACGCCGGTGACCTGCTGCTCAAGCCGGCCCGGGCCAGCTACGAGGAGCAACTGGCCCAGCGCGGCCGGCTCCCGGTCGCGGACGTCCGCCCGGCACTGATGGGCAACCTGGCCGGCGTGGTCGGCGCAGCGGATCTGGCACGTATGTAGGTGGATCGGTGACGAAGATCAGGGTGCTGTCGTACAACCTGCACGGCCTCAAGGACGACCGGCGCGCGCTCGCGTCGGTGGTGCGCGAGGCCGCGCCGGACATCGCGATCCTCCAGGAGGCGCCGCGGCGCTTCCGCTGGCGGCAGAAGTGCGCGGCCCTGAGCCGCGAGCTGGAGCTCGTCATCGGCGGCGGCGGGCTGCCGGCGCTGGGCAACCTGATCCTCACCAACCTGCGGGTGCGCGCCGTGGAGTCGTGGAACCTGCGCTACCCGCTGACGCCCGGCCGGCACATGCGCGGCGCCGCCTTCGTGCGGTGCCGCGTCGGCCGGTCCACGTTCGTCGCGGCCGGCTCGCACCTGTCGACCGACTCGGCCGAGCGCCCGGCCCAGGCCGAGCTGCTCAAGGCGCAGATGGCGGAGGTCGCCGAGCCGCTGGTGTTCGCCGGCGACCTCAACGAGAACTCCGGCGGGGCGGCCTGGCGCATGATCGGCGACGGGCTCACCGACGCGGCCGCGACGGCGGACGGGTTCGACGAACGGCCGACCTTCCCGGCCACGGCGGCCCGCGAGCGCCTCGACGTGATCTTCGCCGATCCGCGGATCACGGTCCTGCAGTACGACGTGATCGACACGCCGCAGTCCCGCGCCGCCAGCGACCATTTCCCGGTGATCGCCGACCTGGAAATTGACGCATAAATCCGGGATGATGCCGCGGTGAGCGCTGACGGTCGGTTCGATGATCTCGCCGGGAACGCGACCCACTGGCGTGACGGCGAGCCCGTCTACGACCGCGGCGACACCGTCTGCGTCATCGGCGCCGGCGGCACCGGCCTCACCGCGATCAAGAACCTCCGCGAGGCCGGGTTCGGGGTGGACTGCTACGAGCGCGAGACCGGCGTCGGCGGGGGCTGGAACTGGCGGCACGACCGCAGCCCGGTCTACGCCAGCACGCACCTGATCTCGTCGAAGCCGTTCACGCAGTTCCCCGACTTCCCGATGCCGGACGACTGGCCGGACTACCCGCATCACTCGCAGATGCTGCAGTACTTCGAGCGCTACGCCGACCACTTCGGCCTGCGCGAGCACATCTGGTTCGGCACCGAGGTCGCCCGGGCCGAGCCCGTCGACGACCCCGGCGGCGGGCCCCCGCGCTGGGACGTGACCGTGAAGGGCTCCCGGGGCGGGGCGCCGCGCACCATGCGGTACGCCGCCGTCGTCGCCGCCAACGGGCACAACTGGGCGCCGAAGATGCCCGACTACGAGGGGCTCGCCGAGTTCCGCGGCAAGGTCATCCACGCCAGCCAGTACAAGGACGCCGCCCAGCTGCGCGGCCGCAAGGTGCTCGTGATCGGGGCCGGCAACTCCGGCTGCGACATCGCCGTCGAGGCGGCCCAGCAGGCGGCCAAGTGCTGGCACTCGACGCGGCGCGGCTACTGGTACGCCCCCAAGTTCGCCCTCGGCCGCCCCGCGGACCAGGTCAACGACCGGATCCTGGCGATGCGGCTGCCCGCCCGGGTGCGCCAGTGGCTGCTGCACCGCACCATCAACATGACCGTCGGCGACCTGACCCGCTTCGGCCTGCCGAAGCCCGAGCACGGCATCCTCGAGATGCACCCGCTGGTCAACAGCCAGCTGCCGTACTACCTCGGCCACGGCGACGTGCTCGCGGTCCCCGACGTGAAGCACTTCGACGGCTACGAGGTGGTGCTCGCCGACGGCCGCTCGATCGACCCCGACCTGGTCGTCATGGCCACCGGCTACGTGCCGAAGTTCGAGTTCCTGGCCCCGGAGCTGCTCTCGTCCGACGCGTCCGGCCGGCCCCGCCTGGCCCTGCAGATGCTCTCCCGCACCCACCCCACGCTCGCCGTCGCCGGGCTGCTGCAGCCGGACTCGGCGCTGTTCACGCTCTCGCACTGGCAGGCCGTGTTCATCGCGCAGTGGCTGCGGGTCCTCGACGCCGCGCCCGACCGCGCGCAGGCCGTCTGGGCGCGCCTGCGGGTCGAGGGCGATCGGCGGTACACCCAGGCCAAGGTCACGGACTCGACGCGCCACTGGTTCGAGGTGAGCCATTTCGTGTACCTCAAGGAGCTCGAGAAGTCGCTCCATGAGCTGGAGGCGGTCCGATGACCACGCGCGTCATGAGGTCGGACGAGTGGGCGGACCCGCCCAAGCCGGTGCGCCGCGAGGTCCTCGACGCGCAGCCCCCGGGCCCGGCCGACCCCGCCGCGACCCCGGTGCTGTTCGTGCCGGGCTACGGCCACGGCGCCTGGGCCTTCGCCGAGCACTGGCTGGAGCACACGGCGCAGCGGGGTTTCCCGGCGTACGCCATGAGCCTGCGCGGCCACGGCGGCTCGGGCCCGGCGCCCCAGGCCCGCCTGCGCGACTACGTGCACGACGTGACCCAGGTCGCGGCCGGGCTGCCGCGCCAGGCGGTCCTGGTCGGCCACGGCGCCGGCGCGCTGGTGGTGGCCATGGCGATGGCGCGCTACCCGGTGCGGGCCGGCGTGCTGGTCGCCCCGGTCTTCGGCGGCCTCGGCACCGCGTTCGGCCTGCTCGGGCGCAACCCGGTCGGCACCCTGCCGGGGATCTTCGGCGGCCGGGTCACGCTCGGCCGCGAGCAGCTGTTCAGCCGGGCGCTGCCGGCCAACGCGGGCCAGGCCTACGCCCAGCGCCTCCAGCGGGTCCCCGGCGCCGCCCAGCGCCAGCTCATCACCCGCCACCAGCCCGAGGCCCCGGTCGGCGCCCCGCCGGTGCTGGTCGTGGGCAGCCCCGACGACCGCGTGGTCGCCGGCTCCGCCCTGGAGTGGGTGGCCCGGCGCTACGGCGGCTCCCCGCTGCTCTTCCCCGGCATGGGCCACGACCTCATGCTCGACGCGCGCTGGCAGGAGCCGATCGATGCGATCGCGGACTGGCTAGGCAAGGCCGGCGGGTAGCTCAGACCCGGGCGCCGTTGTCCGGGTCGTCGTCCTCCTCGTCGCCGGGGCGCAGCCGCAGCACGAGGGTCACGAAGCCGGCCAGCACGCCCGCGAAGCCCAGGAAGAGCGTGGTCTGCGAGCCCAGCGGCAGCAGGTCGGGCCAGAACAGCAGGACGAGCCCGGCGGCCAGGGCGAGCACGGCCACGATCGTGACCGGCGCGACCCGGGGCAGCGGGGGAGGGGGCGGCGGCGTGTAGCCCTCGTCCTCCTCCTCGTCGTCCGGCAGGTTGGTGCCGAAGGTGTCGAGGCTGTCCAGCAGCGAGCGGTCCACGGCGTCGGAGGGCCGGCGCAGCGACGTGCGCGGGGCCGGCTCGGTGTCCATGTCCGGCGCGGCGGTGCTTGAGGAGTCCAGGTCCTCGGCGGCCGGCCAGGGCACCGCGACCGTCGGGTCGACGGTGGTGTGGAAGCCGGCCACGATCGCCGCGAACGCGTCCTCGTCGGACTGGGTCGGCGGGGCCGTGCCCTCCAGCGGCACCGGCGCCGCCGACTCCCCGGCCGGGGTCTTCTGCTCGGGCACGGCCGACGTGAGCTGGGCGAGATAGTCCTGCGCGGTGGACAGGTGCTCCCGATCGGCGTAGAGCCGGTCGGTCGGCCGCGCGGGCAGCGTCGTGGTGCGGGTCAGCGGATGCAGGTCGGAGGCCGGCTGGAGATAGGCGGCGATCCCGCCCTCCGCCAGCATCTCCAGCAGATGCTCGCCGACCCGCGGGTCGACGTCGCCCACCACCGCGTATTCCTGCGCCACCAGGCCGTTGTCCCGCCGGCCGCGCCGCGCCCCACCCCCTGGCACAGCTCGCCCCTCCCCGCGGCCGACGTCGCGACGACCGGGTGCGCCGCGAAAAAACCGCTGACCGAAATCCTGACATGCCCGGCCGTCGTTCCGGGAGTGCGTTGTGGTGTGCCGTACTGGTTCGTAGGCTCTTTGCGACGGTCATCACCGATTGTCGCGCGATCCCGAAAGGTCGGCCGTGCTCTACTGGCTCCTCAAGTACATCGTCCTCGGACCTTGGCTGAAGCTGGTCTTCCGACCCAAGGTGGAGGGGCTTGAGCACGTGCCCGCCACCGGCCCGGTGATCATCGCCAGCAATCATCTCTCCTTCGCCGACTCGATCTTCATGCCGCTGAGCGTCCGGCGCCGGGTCACGTTCCCGGCGAAAGCGGAGTACTTCACCGGTAAGGGGATCAAGGGCTGGCTCACGAAGCTGTTCTTCGCGGGCACCGGCCAGGTCCCCATCGACCGCTCCGGCGGCAAGGCGGCCCGGGCCGCGCTCGAGGTCGGGCTCAGCATCCTGCGCGCGGGCGGGATCTTCGGCATCTACCCCGAGGGCACGCGGTCGCCGGACGGGCGGCTGTACCGCGGCAAGACCGGCGTCGCCCGCCTGGCCCTCGAGTCCGGCGCCCCGGTGGTGCCCGTGGCCATGATGAACATGGACAAAGTACAGCCGATCGGGCAGAAGCTGCCGAACCTCCGGCGCGTGCACATCAAGTTCGGCCCCGCGCTCGACTTCTCCCGATATGCCGGAATGTCGGGGGACCGGTTCATCGAGCGCGCGGTCACGGACGAGATCATGTACGAGCTCATGACCCTGAGCGGCCGGGAGTACATCGACATGTACGCCCAGAAGGTCAAGAACGCGGCTCAGCCGACCCCGCAAGAGCCGGTGGCGGCCTGAGGCCCGCCAGCGTGAGCAGGTGGGGGGTGCCCGCCTGCTCCGCGAAGGCGACCAGCTCGGCCCGCCACGGCTCGATGCGCTCGTCCCCGGCCAGCCCGAGCGCCCGCACCGCCCAGGTCACCGACAGGATGCGCGCGGAGTTGTTCGGGATCTCGCCGTAGATCTCCGCGGCCGCGAGGTGCATGTCCGCGGCCCGGGCGTGATCGCCGTCGACGGACGCGATCGCCCCGGTGATCGTGCGCAGCGCCGCCTCCACCCACGGGGTGCGGTGCGGCACGTCGGCGAGCATGTCCCGGATCGCCATCATCGCCACCCGGCCCGACAGCACCGCCGCGTGCGCGGTCGCGTCGATCCACTCGCCGCTGGCGATCGCCCGCACCTCGCGCCACGTCTTGGCCAGCTCCACGATCAGCGCCTCGGCCTCGCGGTCGCGGCCCTGCAGCGCACGGCACAGGGCGCCGTGGCCGAGCACGACCCACTGCAGGCGGTAGAAGCCGGAGCGGCGGCCGGCCGCGACCAGCTCCTCGACGTCGTCGTCGCCGTCGTCGCCCCGCAGCGTGCGGATCCAGGCGCGCACCCCGCGCACCTGCAGGTCCCACTCGGCGCCGGTCTCGGCCATCGCCTCGGCCGCGGCCACGTAGGCGGGCCAGTCGCCGGTGAAGTACGCCGACTGGGCCACGTCGGAGTAGCCGGTGGCGAGGGTGTGGCTGCCCGGCACCGCGTTGCGGCTGTCGCCGAGCAGGGCCGAGGCCGCGGTCCAGTCGCCGTCCTCCAGCAGCGCCCAGGACACGTTACGCAGCGCCCGGTGCTCCGAGGGCAGCCGCCGCTCGCGGCTGACGTCCAGCGCCGTCTGCAGCTCGACCAGCCCGCTGCGGTCGCCGGCCTGGAACAGCGCGGTGCCGATGGTGATCCGGGCGCCGGTGGCGACCTCGACCAGGCCCAGCCGGTCGGCGATCTCCGCGGCCGCGCTGGCCGCCGCGACCGCCGGGTCGACCTCGAAGTTCAGCATGTGCAGGCGGCCCAGCTCGGCGTACGCATCCGCCTTCGGCGGCCCGTCGGGCAGCTCGTCGAAGAGCTCGACCGCGCGGTCCAGGCAGGACAGCGCGTCGAGGCGGTCGGCGCGCAGCCACGCGGCCTGGCCCCGCACGGTCCACGCGCGCGCCGCGCCGGCCTGGTCGCCGGCCGCGTAGAGCCGCTCGGCCAGCCCGACCAGCCGGTCGGCGCCGCCGCCGCTCAGGAACGCCTCCGGGTTGCCGTAGAACAGGATCTCGGTGCTGAGCTGCTCGATGCGCAGCCGCTCGAGCGGGTCGGTGCCGGCGTCGCACAGCGCGAGCGCCTTGTTGGCGTGCGCGGCCGCGGCCTCCAGCGCGTGCAGGGCGTAGGCCCGCTGGGCCGCCCGGTGCATCGCGTCGCGGGCCGGCACGCTGTAGCGCGAGGCGTCCAGGCCCAGCGAGCGGGCGATCTCGAAGGCCGTGAAGCGGTGGTTCGCCACGACCTCGGCGAGATCGGTGTCCCGGCCCGCGGCCAGGCCGTCGAGCCACTCGGCGGTCAGCTCGTGCCGGGCCACCCGCTCGGTGCGGGGCAGGCGCTGGTAGCAGACGTCCCGGACGAGGACGTGGCCGAAGCGGTACTCCGTCTGCCCCTCCATCGTCGAGGCGGCCTGCTCGTGGATGAGGTCGCGCTGCTCCAGCCGGCGCAGCGAGCGCTCGATCCCGTCGGCGGGCCGGCTCATCGCCGCGCCCACGGCGCCCGGCCAGAAGTTCATCCCGACCACGGCCGCGGCCTGCAGCACCGCGCGGTCGGCGGCGTCGAGCAGGTCGACCCGGTTGGCGATGACCGCGTGCACGCTGTCGGGCATCGGCAGCGTGCGGCCGAGCGCGTCGGTCGCCCGCACGCTGCCCTGCTCGGCGAGCATGCGGGTGTACTCCAGCGCGTACAGCGGATTCCCGTCGGCCAGCTCCACCAGGGAGCTCAGCGACTGCGACGGGAACGTGGCCGCCCCGAGCAGGTGCGCGTACATCGTGGCGATCTCGGCATCGCGCAGCGGCGGCAGCGTGATCGTCACCGCCCCGGCGACGGCCCCGGCCCAGCTCGGGTTGCGCTCCAGCAGCTCCGGGCGCGCCGTGCACAGCAGCAGCAGCGGCACGTCGCGCACCGAGGCGCCGAGCCGCTCGACGAACCGGACCATCGACTCGTCGGCCCAGTGCAGGTCCTCGAAGACCAGGACGGTCGGGCGGTGCGCGGCCAGCGCGACGACGAAGCGCCGCCAGGCCGACTCGGTCTCGTCCGGCGCGAGCTTCGGCCCGGGCAGGCCCACCAGCGGGCTGAGCGCGTCGGCGAGCCGCTCGGCCTCCGAGGAGGAGACCGCCGGGCCGACGATCGCGGCCAGGGCCGCGTCCAGCCGCTCCCGGGTCGTCTCGGCCGAGTCGGTGTCGAGGATGCCGGCCTGCGCCTTGACGACGTCGGCCAGCGCCGCGTAGGTGACGTTCTCCCCGAAGGGCGGGCAGCGCCCGGTCCGCCAGGCCACCGGCGCGTCGAAGAGCCGCTCGGCGTGCAGGAACAGCTCGTGCACCAGCCGGCTCTTGCCGATCCCGGCGTGCCCGAGCACGGTCACCAGCTGCGGCGTGCGCTCGCGCAGCCCCCGGTGCAGGGCGTTGACCAGCAGGCTCAGCTCGTGGGTGCGGTTGACCAGCGGCGTGGAGCCCGCCTCGCGGTCGGGGTGGTTGCGCCGCAGCGGGGCCAGGGCCAGCCAGACCTCGGTCGGGGTCGAGCGCCCGCGCAGCGTGGCCGGCGGCTGCTGCTCGAAGCGGATGGAGGACTTGGTCAGCGCGTAGGTCGTGCCGCAGACCAGCACCCCGCCGGGCGGGGCCAGCGACTGCAGCCGGGAGGCGGTGTTGACCACGTCGCCGGCCACGATCGCCTGGCCGCCGTCGCGGGCCGCGGCCACGTCGACGAGCGCCTCGCCGGTGGCCACGCCGACGCGGAAGCGCAGCTCGCGCTCGCCCTCGCCGGTGCTGGCGTAGCGGGCGAGCACCCGCTGCAGCTCCAGGCCGGCCCGCACACAGCGCACCGCGTCGGTCTCGGTGGCCACGGGCGCGCCGAAGAGCGCCATGACCGCGTCGCCGATGTACTTCTCCACGACCCCGCCGTATTGCCCGATGACCTCGCGGGCGGTGGAGAAGAAGCTCTTCTGCAGCTCGCGCACGAGCTCGGGGTCGGCGCGCTCGACGTAGGGCGTGAAGTCGATCAGGTCCACGAACAGCACGCTGATGCGGCGCCGGTCCTCGCTGCGGGCGGGCGGGATCGCGGGCACCTGGGCCCGGCCGGTCGCCCGCTCGGCGCGGATCAGGTTGCGGGCCGCCGTCGTGTCCGCCCGCGGGGTGCCGCAGCCGGTGCAGAACGCGGCGTCGGGGGCGAGCGTGCGCCCGCACGTGGGGCAGGGTGGGCTCAGCTCGGCGCCGCATCCACCGCAGAAACGGTCGCCCTCGCCCGCCTGGCGGCCGCAGCGTGCGCACTGACTGGAAATCGCCGACACTCCCTTGCCCTGTGAGATCCCATCCTCACACGGCGGCGGCCGGGGCGACCAGGTGTCCGAAATGCCACCCGCTACCCCGGCCGTCCAGCCCTACGATCCTGGCCCGAAACGGTACTTACCGGTCGGTCATTCCGGCACGCCGGCGCAGCGCGGTCAGGTCCGTGACGACGATCCGGCGGCCCTCGGTGCGCAGCCAGCCGCGGCTGGCGAACGATCCGATCGCCTGGTTGACGCTCTGCCGCGAGCCGCCGGCCATCTCGGCGAGCTGGCTCTGGTTGAGCTCGATGGTCACCATCGGCGCGGTGGTCTCGCCGGCCAGCCGGACCAGCGTCTTGGCCACCCGGCCCGGCAGGTCGAGGAAGACGTGATCGGCGTTCTGCTCGGTGAGCCGCCGGATGAGCATGCCCAGCGAGCGCATCACGGCGTCGAGAATCCGCGGGTTGGCGTGGACCAGCTCGATGAACGCGTGCCGGGACAGGGCCAGCGCCTGGCAGTCCTCGATCGCCTCGGCCGACGCCGAGCGCGCCGCGCCGTCGAGCAGCGCCACCTCGCCCAGCGTGTCGGGGGGCCGCACGACGGAAAGGACCGCGCGTTCGCCGGTCGGAGCGGTCCGGAACACCATCACGGCACCGCGCTTGAGCACGATGAGCGACTCTCCCGGATCGTTTTCGACGAACAGCAGCTGGCCTTTGCGGTATGTCCGTGGGACCGCCGCCTGGATGACCCGCTGACGCACATCGGGCTCCAGACCACTGAACATTTCCACACCGGTCAGTGCGTCGCCGGGATCTGGCAGCCGACCCTCCACGGTCAAACCCCTCCCGGTTCGGCGTTGATCGGACTCATGATCACGGTAGGTGATCACGAAGACAGTACGGAACTTCTACCAGATCATGACGCGCGTGTCGGAGTCTGTACATCCCCCGCATCGGCTCACTGACAGCGCCGCGCATGAGTCCGCACGCAGGCTAGTGCCACCGCGCAAGCGGCCGGGTGGCGGGGGGCGCGGCACCGTGCCGGGCGGGCCGGGGGTGGTGCGCGCACTCCCGGCCCGGGGGTGATCTCGGAGCATTTCCGCCGATTTCCGGGTGCGGGCCGCCGGGGAGGCGGATAATGCGCTGCGTGGCTGCCCCCGCCGCCGAGCAGGTGCGCGCGACGTTGCGCCGAAGCTGGCAGTGCAATCCCGGTCCGTGCATTCCGCTGGACCGGTGCGCATGGCGGGTCGAGATCAACGGTGGCCAATTCGTCGGTAAATGGGTGTCGATGCGCGGCCGGTCCGGTTTCGAGGCCGGGCTCGCCGCGGCCGGGCACGTGGACGCGTCCGGCGTCGGGGCCGGGACCGCGGTGCGCGCCGCCGACGGCGCCCTGACGGTGGCCGACGGCGACGGCGTGGTGGCCCTGCTCCACCTGGTGCCGGGGCGCTCCCTGCGCGCGGCCGACCCGCTCGACCGGCAGTGGTGGGGCGACACCCTCGGGTCCGCGCACCACACCCTGCGCCGGTTCACGCACCGGCACCTGGCGAAGTTCGATCCGGCCGCGGTACTTGCCCAGGGCCCCCACCTCGGCGTGGACCCCTGGCTCGGGCCGGCGGTCCGGGACGCGGCCGCGGCGGTGCGCCGGATCATGGTGACCGACCAGCTCACCTACGGCGTGCTGCACAACGACCCGCGGGCCGCGCACTTCCGCCTCGACCCGGCGACGGGCGCGGTCGGCCTGGTCGGCTGGTCCGCGGCCGGCACCGGGCCGCTGCTGGCGGACCTGGCCGCCGCGGTGCTCGCGGCGGGCGGGCCGGACGCGGCCGACGGGCTCGTGGACGCCTACCTGCACTCGTCCCGCGTGCCCCGCGACGAGTGCGAGGCCGTCCTGCCGGCCCTGTTGTGCCTGGCCACGGCCCTGGCCGCGGCCGGCGCGGCGGCGCGCGTCCACGCCGGTGGCGGCCGGGGCGAGGACCGGGCCGAGCTGGCGCGGCTCGCCGGGCTGTACTCGCAACTGTCCGACGCCCTGTGATCACCCGGGACCGGATGGTGTTGGATGGGGCCGGTGGCCCCCTATCGGTACTTCTACGACTGCGAGTTCATCGAGGACGGCAAGCTGATCGACCTCGTGTCGATCGGCGTGGTCGACGAGCACGGCCGCGAGTACTACGCGGTCTCGACCGAGTTCGACGACTCGCGCGCGGTCTCGTGGGTGCGCCGCAACGTGCTGGACAAGCTGCCGTCGCCGGCCGACAAGGCGTGGCGGTCGCGGGAGCGCATCCGCGAGGAGCTGCTGGACTTCCTCACCGAGCCGCTCAAGGCCGGTGACGCGGGCGAGATCGAGCTGTGGGCCTGGTACGCCGCCTACGACCACGTCGCCCTGGCCCAGCTGTGGGGCTCGATGCCGGCCCTGCCCCGGGAGATCCCGCGCTTCACCAAGGACCTCCGCCAGCTGTGGGACGACGCCGGGCGCCCCCCGCTGCCGGTCGCGGAGGGCCGCCACGACGCCCTAGTCGACGCGCGCCACAACCTCGCCCGCTGGCGCGTCATGCACGGCTGACCCGGGCCGTTTGAACTGCCGGATCACGAAGTACAGCGGCAGCCCGACCGGCGAGAGCAGGATCGTGAGCACGAGCAGCGGGGCCATGAGCAGCGGGTGCAGGCCGCGCACCCGGCTGTCGAGGTAGATCCAGCGGCCGATGAACAGGTCCCACGCGATGACCTGGGCCCACACCGCGGCCACCACGTCGTCGCGGGCGAACAGCGCCTTGACCCCGGCCAGGTCGGGGCCGAGCATCTCGCGCGCGAAGTCCCCGAAGCCCGGCGCGATCGCCACCGCCCAGACGAGCAGCGTGGGCAGGACGATGAGCGGCGAGGAGACGATCCGGTGGGTCCAGCGCCAGGCGGGGGCCAGGATCATGAGGGCCCAGAACGGTACCGTCGCCAGAAACGCCAGCTCGAACAGCGTCTCGTTCATGCGAGTGCCTCCGCGGGCGCGGCGGTCGCCTTCGAGTGTCCGGACCCGGCCCACGCCGCGCCGGCCACCGCGAGCGCGAGCAGGCCGGCCGCGGCGGACAGGGTCACCGCGTCGGGGTGCACGAGCGGCTGCCCGCGCAGCGCCTGCCAGGTGACCAGCACCGTGAGCCCGGCGTAGAGGAACCCGAAGACGCCGATCAGCCGGACGCGGACCCGCTCGTCGCGCAGCCGGGCGATCCGGCGCCCGGCCAGGGCCAGGGCGAACGCGAACAGCGGCAGCGCCTGCAGGGCGTGCATGCCGATGAAGTGCCCGGCGCGCAGGTCGCCGCCGGTGGTGCTCCAGCCGACCAGCGGCACGCCGGGTCCGCCGTCGGCGACGCCGACCGCGTGCGCGCCGATGATCGTGGGGTTGCCGGTCGCGAGCTGGGCGGAGCTCGGGATGGTCATGAGGAAGCCGACGCCCATGCCGGCCAGCGCGACGATGATGCCGAGGCGCACCGCGAGGGCGTCGGCCCGGCCGGGCATCCGCTGCATGAGCAGCAGGACGGCGATGATCAGTGTGGCGACCCAGGCGATCGCGATGGTGGCGCCCATGACGCTGTACAGCGTCGCGTCGAGGGGCGTCCGGTTGTTGAAGTGGCTCTGGTGGCCGCGGGCCGCCTGCCCGGCGATGATCACCATCTCGATGAGCATCGTGCCCGCGATGACGGTGCCGAGCCACCAGCCCAGCCGCGGCCGCCGCTCGAGCCGCGGCAGCAGCCACGCGATCGTGGTGGCGTAGATCGCGATCGACACCGAGAACTTGAGCGGCTTGAGCCAGATCGGCGCGCCGAGCAGGGTGCGGTCGTCGGCGAAGACGCCGATGAGGGTGGCGAGGGCCAGAGCGGCCATCAGGCCGGCGACGGCGATGAGGGGCCGGTGCATGTCCGCTCCCTTGTTTGGATAGTGGATAGCTGTGCTCTCCATAAGCGGAAAGGTACACTATCCATTCCAAGGTCGGAAGGAGTCCTGTGCGCATTGCGGAACTGAGCCGTCAGACCGGTGTCCCGGTGCCGACGATCAAGTACTACCTGCGCGAGGGGCTGCTCCCGGCCGGGGAGCTGACCAGCCCGAACCAGGCGCGGTATGACGATCGCCACGTCCAGCGGCTGCGCCTCGTCCGGGTGCTGCTGGACATCGGCCGCCTGCCGATCGCCACGATCCGTCAGCTCCTCGAGGCGCTCGACGAGCCGGACCCGGACGTGCACCACGTGCTCGGCCACGCCCTGCCCTCGTCCGTGAACGGCAAGGAGTCCATCGATCCCGAGTCGGTCGCGGCGGCCCGCAGGCGCATCGACCGGCTCACCGAGGAGCGGGGCTGGCTGGTCGGCCCGCGGGCGCCCGCCCGGCAGGCCGCGGCCGAGGTGCTTGCCGCGTTCGAGCAGGTGGGGGCGGACGTGGGGGTACTTTTGGAGCAGTACGCCGACGTCGCCGAGACGATCGCGGTGCACGACCTGGCCTTCGTCGGGCGGGCCACCGGCCCCGAGGGAATGCTCTACGCCGCCGTCGTCGGCTCGATCCTCGGCGACTCGCTGCTGGCCGCGCTGCGCCGGCTGACCCAGGAGCACGAGTCGGCGAAGAAGTTCGGGATCCGCGGGGACGACTGCTGAGGGTTCAGCCGGAGCGACTACAGTGCGCTGTGAATCGGCAGCGTCGCCATGATGCGGTACCTCCGGCTCGACCGCGCCCTTCTCGGGGTCGGGCACGCAACCAGGAAGGCTAGATCAAGCATGCGTATCGGCGTACTGACCGGGGGCGGCGACTGCCCCGGCCTCAACGCGGTCATCCGTGCCGTGGTCCGCAAGGGGATCTCCACCTACGGCCACGAGTTCGTGGGCTTCCGTGACGGTTGGCGCGGTCCCCTCGAGGGCATCACCCGCGAGCTGGGCATCGCCCAGGTCCGCGGCATCCTTCCGCGCGGCGGCACCATCCTCGGCTCGTCCCGCACGAACCCGTTCAAGATCGACGGCGGCGTCGAGAAGATCAAGACCAACCTGGCCGAGCTGGGCGTCGACGCGCTCGTCGCGATCGGCGGCGAGGACACCCTCGGCGTGGCCAGCAAGCTCACCGACCTCGGCGTGAACGTCGTCGGCGTGCCGAAGACGATCGACAACGACCTCGGCGCGACCGACTACACGTTCGGCTTCGACACCGCGGTGAACATCGCCATGGAGGCGATCGACCGGCTGCACACCACCGCCGAGTCGCACCACCGCACCCTCGTGGTCGAGGTCATGGGCCGCCACGCGGGCTGGATCGCCCTGCACGCGGGCCTCGCCGGCGGCGCGAACGTGATCCTGCTGCCGGAGCGGCAGTTCGATGTCGAGCAGGTTGCGGGCTACGTCGAGAAGCGCTTCCAGACGCAGTACGCCCCGATCGTCGTCGTCGCCGAGGGCGCCCAGCCGCTCGACGGCCAGATGACGCTGCTCAACCAGGAGCTCGACGCGTTCGGCCACGTCCGCCTCGGCGGCATCGGCCAGTGGCTCGCCGAGCAGCTGGAGTCGAAGACCGGCAAGGAGGCCCGCACGGTCGTGCTCGGCCACATCCAGCGCGGCGGCACCCCGAGCGCGTTCGACCGCGTGCTCGCGACCCGCTTCGGCCTGCAGGCGATCGACGCGGTGCACGACGGCGACTTCGGCAAGATGGTCGCGCTGCGCGGCACCGACATCGTGCGGGTCCCGCTCGCGGACGCGACGCGCGAGCTCAAGACCGTGCCGGTGGAGCGTTACACCGAGGCCGAGGTCTTCTTCGGCTCCTGATTTCCCTGGTACTGCCTGGGTTGTGTTTGGTGACGCCTGGGGCCGCCCGTTCGGCCCCAGGCGCGTCCTTGTCTCTGGGGGTTGTGTCGTGCGCGTCATCGCCGTCTTCGGTGCCGGAAAGCTCGGTGAGGTCCTGCTGTCGGGCCTGCAGCGCGCGGGGTGGCCCGCGGACCGGCTCATCGCCACGGCCCGCCGGCCGGAACGCGCTCGCGAGCTGGCGGAGCGGTACGGCATCCGCGTCGTGGACAACGAGACCGCCCTGCGCGAGGCGGACGTCGTCACCATCGCCGTGAAGCCCCAGGACGCCGGCGCGCTGCTGGCCGACCTGGGCCCGAAGATGCCCGCCGGCAAGCTGGTCGTGTCCCTGTGCGCCGGCCTGCCTACGGCCTTCTTCGCCAAGCACCTGCCGGAGGGCACCCCGGTGGTGCGGGTCATGACCAACACCCCGGCCCTCGTCGACGAGGCGATGACCGCGATCTCGGCCGGCTCCTTCGCGACCGCCGAGCACCTGGCCGTCGCCGAGGAGATGTTCCGCCCGCTCGGGCGCACCATCCGCGTTCCCGAGTCCCAGCAGGACGCGGTCACGGCCCTGTCCGGCTCGGGCCCGGCCTACTTCTACTACCTGGTCGAGGCCATGACCGACGCGGGCATCCTGCTCGGCCTGCCCCGCCAGGTGGCCCACGACCTGATCGTGCAGACGGCGATCGGCTCGGCGGTCATGCTGCGCGAGTCGGGCGAGCACCCGGTGAAGCTCCGCGAGGCGGTCACGTCGCCGGCCGGTACCACGATCAACGCGATCCGTGAGCTGGAGAACCACGGGGTGCGGGCGGCGTTGCTCGCGGCGCTGGAGGCGGCTCGCGACCGGGCTCGGGAGATCGCGGCTCAGGGCTGACGCGGCCGGGTTTGGCCCGATAAGTCGGGCGCTCCGCGCCGCGACTTATCGGATTTTTCGCCTGTCGGGAGATTTGTCGGATTCCGCGCCCGGCGGCACACCGATCGCGGCTGTGCCGGCCCTGCGGTGGCGGGCGCGGCTGGGTTGGCCGCGCTGCCGCACGGCGGTCCGGCGGTCCGGCGGTCCGGTGGGCCGGTGGGCCGGTGGGGGCTGTGCGGGTGCCGTGGTGGTGCCCGTTGGTGGGCGTGACTGGGTTGGTCGTGCCGCCGTACGGCGGTCCGGCATGCCGGCTGCGGCTCTGCGGGCGCCGCAGTGGTGGCCGCGCCGGTCGCGGCTGTGCCGGCCACGTGGTGGTGCCCGATGGCGCACGCGGCGAGGTCGACCGCGGCGGCGCACCGCGGGCCGAGCGGGCGGGGACAGGGCTCAAGCGCGCGGGTCTACCATGCCGCGGTGACTTCTGTCTGCGAGTGCTGCGGCACGGAGCTGGGCGACGCGCCGGCCGTGTGGGCGTTCTCCGCGCCGGACTACTGGGGCGCCCCCGATGCCGGCGGCGAGTCCTTCCTCGAGGACGAGCTCTGCTGCATCGACGCGCCCGACCTCGACGAGCTGCACTTCTTCATCCGGGGACTGATCGAGATCCCGGTGCGCGGCCGTGAGGAGCCGCTGACGTACAACGTCTGGGTCAGCCTGAGCCCGGTCAACTTCGAGCGCGCGGTCGAGCGCTGGGACGACCCCGAGCGGGTCACCGAGAAGCCGTACTTCGGATGGTTGTCGAACAACATCCCGGGGTACCCCGACACCATCCGGCTCAAGACCCGCGTGCATACTCGGGAACCGGGCCGCCGGCCGCTGGTCGAGCTCGAGCCGACCGACCACCCGCTGGCCGTCGAGCAGCGCGACGGCATCGATGCGCACCGCCTCGTCGAGGTCGCCGAGACCTGCGGCGGGTGAGATCTCGTTCATTCAGGCATTCACCGCTGTTGACCTCTTCAATGGTGATCTATCTTTTCATTACCAACAGTCATGCACCGCCTACCCACGACGAACCCGGCACTCCCCCCATGCCCCCGTCGTGAGTACCGCGCCCGGCGCCTTCCCATCCTCCCCCCGAGGGTTCGCCGAGAGCGCGGCGTAAAGCCCGCCGTCGACCGCAGAGGTGGTCGGCGGCGGCTTTGCGGCCCGGCTGTGGCGGGTCTGCGCCACGTGGCGGCGCCTGAGGCAGAATGTTCCGGTGCGATTCGAAACGAGCCGAGCGCTTGACGCGATCGAGCGCCGCCTGACCGTCGACCCCCTCGCGGCGGGCGGCGTCATCGACCTGGTGGAGGCCGCGCGCAGCGTCGACCTCGACGGCGGACGCCCGGCCGCGCTGCTGCGCCTCGGGATGTTCATCGACGCGCTGAGCCGGCGCCTCGGCGACGGCAACACCGGTCTCTACGCGATCACCGAGCGCGGCGCGATGTCGGACAC
Organism: Dactylosporangium sp. NPDC000244; assembly: GCF_040300725.1. Classification (NCBI taxonomy): domain Bacteria; kingdom Bacillati; phylum Actinomycetota; class Actinomycetes; order Micromonosporales; family Micromonosporaceae; genus Dactylosporangium; species Dactylosporangium sp. NPDC000244. The sequence continues at coordinate 110,519 of NZ_JBEPEH010000016.1, read as the reverse complement.
CGACTTCACGTCCAACGAGCGCATGGTCCTGCGCCGGTGGTCGGACGACGGCCTCCTCGAGATGCTGCCCCCGGGCGCCCGCGTCAACGCGCGCGTGCGGGAGGTCGCGCACCTGACCGGCGTGCCGGTGATCAGCCGCCACCCGCTGCCCGGCCACCCCGGCCCCGTCTACCTGACGACCGGCGCCCAGGGCGGCATGGAGCTGACCCTCGCGCCGTCGACCGGCTCGACCCCGCGGCCCCACCCGGTGCTGCAGCGCTACTGGCGCTGTCCAGCGACCGACTGCCCGGTCTTCGGCCGCCCGCCGGCCCAGGGCGCCGGCCAGGCCCCGCCGGCCCTGCCGAGCGGCGCTCCCATCTGCCCGCGGCACGGCGACCGGCTCCTCGACGCCGGCCCCCGCCCGCCGGCGACCCCGCTCGCGGTGCGGATCAACGGCACCGTGCGCACCCGCTTCCCGGTCTCGGCCGCCCGGTCCGTCGTCGTCGGCCGCGCGCCCGAGGAGCAGGGCGGCATCACCATCGGCAACTGGCTCGACGACGAGTCGAGCCGCCGGGTGAGCCGCAACCACCTGCGCTTCGAGCTGCGCGACGGCATGCTCCTGGTCACCGACGTGAGCACGAACGGCGCCGCGGTGCTGGCCCGCACCGGCCCGACGACCGCGCCGCGCGAGATCGAGCTGACCCGCGGCGAGCCCAAGGCCATGGGGGAGTGGGACGAGGTCGAGATCTACCCGGAGATCACCGTCGGCCGCGCGGACCGTCCGCCGGCGGACGCCCCGACCGGCGGCGCCCCGAACTCGGTGATGGCCGACGCGCCGACGATCGCCCTGCGCCTGCCCCCGCCGCCGCGCTCCTAGCGACCTGGCCACTGGCGCGCGGACCGTCCGCCGGTGGACGCCCCGACCGGTGGCGCCCCGAACTCGGTGATGGCCGACGCGCCGACGCGCGCCTAGCGACCTGGCCACTCGTAAATGCGTTGCCGGGGACGAGTACCCGGGCTACCTTTCCGGACATGATCGCGACGACCGCCCTTCTGGAGCACGGCCACCTGGCCGGCTCGGCGGTCGCCTGGGCGCCCGAAGCGCTAGCCGCGGCGCTAGAGGCCGGCCTGCGACGCTGACCCTCCTCCCGCAGACATCATGCGGAACCGACGGAGGAGGGTGAGCCGGCCGAGCCGGTCCGCCCCTCAGAGCACACCGGCACACGGCCACATGGTTCTGCGCATCCACGCCACAAATCCACTGTGGAGAGTCAGATGGCCAAGCAGACGTTCACGAGGAACAAGCCTCATCTCAACATCGGCACGATGGGTCACGTCGACCACGGCAAGACGACCCTGACCGCCGCCATCACCAAGGTGCTCGCCGAGCGGTACCCGGGCGTCAACCGCTACACGAGCTTCGAGGGCATCGACCGGGCGCCCGAGGAGATCACCCGCGGCATCACCATCAACATCGCGCACGTCGAGTACGAGACCGGCAAGCGGCACTACGCCCACGTCGACATGCCGGGGCACGCGGACTACGTGAAGAACATGATCACGGGGGCGGCGCAGGTGGACGGGGCCATCCTCGTCGTCAGCGCCGTCGACGGGGTCATGCCGCAGACCCGCGAGCACGTGCTGCTCGCGCGGCGGATCGGGGTGCCGTACCTCGTCGTGGCCATGAACAAGGCCGACGCGGTCGACGACACCGAGCTGCTCGACCTCGTCGAGCTCGAGGTGCGGGAGCTGCTGAGCGAGTACGGATTCCCCGGGGACGACATTCCGGTCGTGCGGGTGTCCGCGCTCAGGGCCCTCGCCGGCGAGCCCGAGTGGGTGCAGTCGGTCGCCGACCTGCTCGACGCGGTGGACGAGTACGTGCCGCTGCCCGAGCGCGTCACCGGCGAGCCGTTCCTGATGCCCATCGAGAACGTGCTCACCATCACCGGCCGCGGCACCGTCGTCACCGGCTCCGTCGAGCGCGGCACGCTCGTGCTCAACACGCCCGTCGAGGTGGTCGGGCTGGGCCCCACCCAGTCCAGCGTGGTCACCGGGATGGAGATGTTCGGCCGGCAGCTGGACTCGGCCGAGGCCGGCGACAACGCGGCGCTGCTGCTGCGCGGCGTGCGCCGGGGTGACGTGCAGCGAGGTCAGGTGGTCGCGCTGCCCGGCTCGGTCGCGCCGCACCGGCGGTTCAAGGCGCACGTGTACGCGCTGACGACGAAGGAGGGCGGCCGGCACACGCCGTTCTTCGCCAACTACCGGCCCCAGTTCTACTTCCGCACCACGGACGTGATGGGCTCGGTGGACCTGGGTGACGTCACGATGGTGATGCCCGGCGACACGGTCGACCTGACCGTCGAGCTCGGCAAGCCGGTCGCGATGGACGCCGGCCTCGGCTTCGCGATCCGTGAGGGCGGCCGCACGGTCGGTGCCGGCACCGTCACCGAACTGCTCGACTAGAACGCGAATGCCCCTCGATACGGCGAATGCCCCTTAGGGAAGCTCCCTGAGGGGCATTCACGTCCAAAAACGGGGCACAGGTACCTCATGCATGTTCAGGGTCGAGCCGGTGCGCCACTGCGACTGGTCGAGTACGGCGACTACGCGTGCCCGGAGACCGGCCGCGCCTTCGGCGTCGTGGAACGGATCCAGCTGCACTACGGCGAGGCGCTGCGGTTCGAGTTCCGGCACTTCCCGATGGTCGACGCGCACCCGCGCGCCATGCCCGCGGCGCTGCTGGCCGAGGCGGCCGCGGACGCCGACGCGTTCTGGGGCATGCACGCGCTGCTGCTCACCCACCAGGACGCTCTCGAGGACGAGGACCTGGCCCGCTACGCCGAACGGTTCGGCCTGCCCGACGCGGGTGGCACGCGGGAGCACCACGAACGGGTGTTGCGGGACATGGCCGGCGGCCGCGAGCGGGGCGTGCGCGACTGCCCGGCGTTCTTCGTGAACGGGACGATGCACGCGGGGCCGAACGACTTCCCCACGCTCACCGGGGCACTCGGGGTGACATGAGGGTGAACTGGTTCGATTGCCCAATCGGTTACGGGACCGGCACTCTAGGATCTTTGAGAAGAAACACAGCCAATTTTGAGCTGAAAGAAGGTTGCCCCTAAGGGGCACAGGGCAACCTGTAGGGGATGCGGAACCGGTACGTAGACCTCCTGCGAGCCGTCGCGATCATCCGCGTGGTCACGTACCACACCCTCGGATTCGCGTGGCTGACCGTCGTCTTCCCTGCCATGGGCCTGATGTTCGCGCTCGGCGGCTCGCTCATGGCCGCCTCGCTCGATCGTTCGGGCGCGAAGGCGATAGGACGGCGGATGCGCCGCATCATCATCCCGTTCTGGGTCCTCGGTGTGTTCGCCGTCACGCTCATGTCGCTGTGGGGCGGCATGGGGCACAGCTGGCGGACGCTGCTGTGGTTCCTTCCGCTCAACGACCCGCCGACCACCGAGAACGGCGGGCTCTGGTTCAGCCAGATCTGGTACGTGCGCTCGTACCTCTGGTTCATCATCGCCTCGCCGGTGCTGCTGTGGGTGTTCCGCCGCTGGCCGATCCCGAGCGTCCTGGTGCCGTTCGCGGTGCTGGTGGTGCTGTGGGAGACCGGCCACGGCTCCGGCGGCATCGTGCGCGACTTCTTCATGTACGCGCCGGCCTGGATGCTCGGTTTCGCACACCACGACGGCACGCTGCAGCGCATCTCGAAGAAGATCCTCTGGCCCGCGTGCCTGGTGATGGGCGGCATCGGCCTCGCGCTGCTCTTCCACACGCCCGGCCCGCGCGGGTACGACCTCAACGACGCCCCGATCGCGGACACCCTGTGGTCGACGGCCTTCCTGCTCGTCATGCTCCACGCCGCGCCGGCCGCGCTCTCGCTCGGCGCCGCGGAGCCGGCGGTCGAGGCGATCAACCGCCGTGCGCTGACCATCTACCTGTGGCACGAGGCCGTGATCACCTTCGTGCGCATGGTGGGGGTGTGGCTCGGCATCACGCTGGTGGGCGGCTACCACAGCGCCGTGCAGCTGACGCTGGTCGCGGTGCTGACGGCGGCGCTCGTGCTGGGCCTCGGCTGGGTCGAGGACCTCGCGGCGAAGCGCCGGCCGCAGCTGTGGCCGCTGCCGAAGCGGACGCCGGCACCCAGAGGGGTCGAGCAACCACAGCCCGTACCGGCGTAGAAGAGTCGGGAAAAAGCAAGCGCGACACGCCGACACTGGTCTTTGCTGGAACTTGCTGGAACCGGTTACCGTGCCGTTCGTGTCCGAATCGATCTCGGCCCCGGGCGAGCGGATCGAGCTGCTCGAGCGCCGGATCGACCGGCTGCGCGGAGACCTGCGCCGCGCGGCCACCACAGGGGATCGTGCCCACGCCCGCACCCTGCGCGCGGAGCTGCGCCGGGTCGAACAGGAGTGGGACGAGGCGCTCGCCCGTCTGGAGGAGCGGGCGCCGGTCGTACCGCGCCAGCCCGCCGCGCCGCCCATGCTCTCGATCCGGGAGCAGGTGCATCACGCGCTCACGCTGCTGACGGTCCCCGCCGCGCCGAAGCTCATCATCGCCGTCCACGACGCCTTCTTCCCGGGCGAGCTCGTGGCCGCGCGCCTGACGAGCCTGCGCCGCGACGAGGAGCGCTCGTTCAAGGTGGCCCCCTACGGCCGCCCGTACTACCTCTGCCCCGCCCTGACCGCCGACCTGCTCGCCCCGGCGCGCGGCCTGCTGGCCATCTCCACCTGGCCGCTCGCGAACCGCGTCGTCGGGCCGCTCAGCGCCCGGGTCGACTTCCTCGTGGCCGCCGTCAAGGTCGCGCAGCGCGTGGCCCAGCTCCCCGACGACGCCCACGACGCGCGCCGGCTGCTGTGGCGCTTCGCCGCCGGCATCCCGGGCGCGGCCTCGGTCGCGGGCGGCGCCGACCCCGGCCTGGTCGCCAAGCAGGCCGAGGCCGAGCTCGACGTGCACCTCGAGGCCGACTCCGCGGACCGCGCCGCGGCGGCCTCCCGCGCGCAGGACCGCCTCGACGGCGCCGAGGCCCTCTTCGGCGCCCGTCTCCAGCGCCTGCGCAAAACCGCGAAGTGAGATGAGACCCGCATGGACGCACTGGTAGACCGGTTGGACCGCATCCGCGGCACCGTGGCGCCGCGCAACCACAACGCCCGCACCATCGCCGCGCTCACCACCAACCCGGGCTGCGGCCGGCGGGGGCTGATGGACGCGGCCGGGGTGAACAAGGGCGCCGTCGCCGGGCAGCTCGGCTTCCCGGCCGCCTTCGGCCAGTCGCGCTTCGCGATCGCCCGCGGCAACGCGTTCGAGGCCCAGGTGAAGGCCGACGGCGCGGCGGAGCTGCTGCAGCTGCTGCGGGAGCGGCTCGGGCTGGCCATCCCCGAGGTGGCCTACGACGACCTGTCCAACGTCGGCGGCAACGCCAGCCGCGAGGTGCGCTACGCCCGCACCCGCAGCCTGCTGGCCCGCGCGGCGGCCGAGCGCGACGACGCCGGCACGCTCTTCGACCACCCGATGCTGCGGCTGGACATCGCGGGCTACTACGCGTACCTCGAGCCGGACCTCATCGCCTTCCGCGCCGGCGGGCGCTTCCACGTCGTGGAGATCAAGTCGTTCGCGGTCATCGACGGGCAGGCCGACCCCGGCAAGGCGGCGGCCGCGGCCAAGCAGTCGGCGGTCTACGTGCTGGCCATGCGCGAGCTGCTCGGCGAGCTGGGCTACCCGCCGGAGTCCGTGTCGCACAACGTGGTGCTGGTCTGCCCGGAGAACTTCGCCAACCGGCCGACGGCCACCCTCGTCGACGTGCGCAAGCAGCTCACCGTCCTGCGGCGGCAGCTGTCCCGGCTCACCCGGCTGGACAAGATCCTCGACGCGCTGCCGTCCGGGCTCTCCTTCGACCTCGCCTACGACAGCGACCAGAACGCCACCCGCCCGCCGGACGAGCTGCACAAGGCGGTCAGCGAGATCGACGCGCGCTACAGCCCCGACTGCCTCGGCTCCTGCGAGATGGCGTTCTTCTGCCGCGACGAGGCGGCCGGCTCGACCACGGCGCTGGGCCGCTCGATCCGCGACGACCTCGGCGGCGTCGAGAGCGTCTCGACCGTGCTCGGCCTGGCCCGCGGCACGCTCACCCCGGGCGCGGGGCAGGAGGAGATCGCCGGGCTGCTGCGGGTGGCCCACCGGCTCCGGCGCGAGTGCCTGGAAGGAGCTGTGTGAGCGTCCTCACCGCGCTGGCGCGGGCCGAGGCCGTCGAGTCCGGGCGCGCCCAGCCGCTGACCACGGTCCGGCACACGCACGTCGCCGAGCGCCCGCTGGTGCTCGTGCCGCTGGCCCTGGCCGGCGAGGCCGCCGCGCCCCTGGCCGCCATGGTCGGCACCGACCGCGGCGACGGGCGGCTGCTCGCCGTGGCCAACCCCCGCGACCGCACCCAGCGCTTCCAGTTCGTCGCGCAGCTGGCGAAGATCTTCCTGACGTACGTCGAGGGCTGCTCCCGCGCCGTCGACGCCACGCACACCGCGAAGCTGCGCTACGCCGAGGCGCCCCAGGTGCTCGTGCCCAACCGCGGCGGCGTGGAGTTCATCCGGCTGCTGGGCCGCTCGACCCGCTTCCGGCGCACGTACGGCCCGCACCCGGTGCACCGCACCGTCCCGCTGCTCGGCCAGTGGTTCACGTTCCTGCGCGAGCGGGCCGACCACCCGGGCTCGGCGATGCTGCTGGCGATGACCGAGGTGCTCGGCGAGCACTGGGCGACCGGCCAGAGCGGCCTCGAGGACGCCAACCTGGCCGCGCTGCTGGGCTGGATCGACCCGCCGGACGGCCTCGACGGCGCCGCCGCCGCGGAGCTGGCCGAGGATCCGCTGCGCTGGCCGCCGGCCGGGCCGAGCACCGACCCCACCTTCGACAACGAGATCCTGGCCCCGGCCCTGAGCGCCTACGCCCGCGCCGCCGACCCGCAGGCGCAGAGCCGGGCCGAGTCCGCGCTCGGCGGCGCGATCCGCGAGCAGCTGGAGCCGACCTGGGGGCTCATGTGGCGGGCCGTGGACCTGCTGCGGGCCCGGCCGGCGGGCGGCTCCGTCGAGGCCCGGTGGGCGATCGACCGCGACGTGTTCACGGTGTACCACATGTCCCTGGCCGAGGGCACCGCGCTGCCGCAGCCGAGGCGGGACAGCGCCGTCGCCGCGGCCGGGCGCCTCGACCGCCTGGAGCGCGAGCAGGCCCGCTACGAGGCCCAGCGCGCGCTCGACGACCCGCTCGTCATGGCCGAGTTCCGGCTGTCGGGGGAGGCGTTCACCGGCACCGTCGTGTCCGCCTCGCCCAACCGCGTCGACACGTCCGGCAAGAAGGCGGCCCTGCGCCCGCACATCACCGTGCAGACCGAGGACCCGGTGCGGCTGGAGCCCGGCGCGCTGCTCGTGTCGCCCGCGCGCCTGTCGCAGCAGGCGATGGTCGTCTCGGTGTCCTCCGTGGACGTCGTGCTGGAGCTGTCGAAGGGCATGGGGCGCTCCACCAAGCAGGCCCCGCCCGGGTCGGTGCCCGAGGTCGGGGAGGTCGTCACGTACGGCCCCGTCAGCGACGCCTACCAGCCGCCCGGCCGGTTCCCGTCCCGCGAGGACACCCCGTGGACGCACGGCGGCCCGCCCCCGGACTACCAGCCCAACGACATCGACGCCGCGGAGGACTGGTCGTGACGGTGATCGACGACATCCTCACGGACTTCGGCCAGGCGGTCGGGCGCGGGGTGGTCGTGGACTCCCCGCCGGGCGCCGGAAAGTCCACACTGGTCGTTCGCGCCGCCCGCACCATGGCCGAGGCGGGGGAGCGGCTCATGGTCGTGGCCCAGACCAACGAGCAGGTCGACGACCTCATCGACCGGCTCGCCTCGGCCGCGCCCGCCATCGAGATCGGGCGGCTGTCCGCGTCCACGTACGTGCCGGCCCAGCGCGTGGCCAAGCACGGCTCGGTCACCGTCAGCGGCGCCGTCTCCGACGTGCAGACCAGCGCCGTCGTCATCGGCACGGCCGCGAAGTGGGCCACGGTCACCGAGGGCACCTGGGAGCGGGCGATCGTCGACGAGGCGTACCAGATGCGCTCCGACATGCTCCTGCGCGTGGCCGGCCGGTTCTCCCGGGGCCTGTTCGTCGGCGATCCCGGCCAGCTCGACCCGTTCTCCGTCGTCGCCGTCGAGCGCTGGGCCGGGCTGTCCTGGGACCCGATGCAGAGTGCCGTCGCCGTGCTCCTGCGGCACAACCCGGACCTGCCCGTGCACCGCCTGCCCGTGTCGTGGCGGCTGCCCCCGTCGGCGGCGGAGGTCGTCTCGGCGGCGTTCTACCCGTTCACGCCGTTCGAGGCCGGCACCAGACCCGCCGACCGCAGCCTCGAGTTCTCGGTGCGGGCCATCGGCGGCGACGCGCGCGTCGAGGCGTCCCTGGAGACCGCCCGGCGCACCGGCTGGGCCCTGCACGAGCTGCCGCCCCGGCACACCGTGCGTACCGACCGCGAGGCCGTCGCCGCCATCGCCGACCTCGTCGTGAACCTGCTTCGGCGGGGGCCGATCGCGTACTCCGAGCACGCCCCCGAGGGCCGCCCGGTGACCGCGGACCGGGTCGCCGTCGGGGCCGCCCACCGCGACCAGGTGGCCGCGATCCGGCTGGCCCTCGCCGACACCGTCGCCGCCGACGTGACCGTCGACACCGCGAACCGGCTGCAGGGCCGGGAGTACGACGTGACCGTGATCCTGCACCCGCTCTCGGGCCGCCGCGACGCGAGCGCGTTCCACCTCGAGGCGGGGCGGCTGTGCGTGCTCGCCTCGCGGCACCGGCACGCGTGCATCGTCGTGGCCCGGGCCGGCATCGCGGAGCTGCTCGACACCCACCCCTCGGCCGAGCCCGTCCACCTCAACGTGCCCGTGCGCTTCCCCGACGGCTGGGAGGCGAACCAGGCGATGCTCGCCCATTTGTCCACTGTGGACGCCTAGGGACGACCGCGGCCCCCGCACCGGTCGGATCGGTGCGGGGGCCGCGGCCGTAGGGGAGAGGAGGTTACCGCTTGATTCGTTTCTTCACGCTCTTGCCGGTGCTTCGCAGGGCCCGCATCGCCCGCTGCTGCGGGGTCTGACTCGCCTTGCGGCGCCGTACGACCGCCACCACCGCCACGACGACGGTGGCGAGTCCGGCCGCGGCGGCGGTCACCAGCGGAACGGGACGACGACGTGCCACGTCCTTGGTCTGCTCGGCCAGCTCGGCCGCGCTCTCCTTGGCCTTGGTGGACAGGTCACCGACCGCCTGGCCGAAGTCCTTGCGGGTCTCGGTCATGCTCCCGTTCGCATGTGTCACGCTCATCGCTGCCCCTTTCTCTCTTGTCTCGGGGATGCCCAATCGGCCCGCCGGCCAATCACGATCAGGCCGATCCGTCGCCCAGAATGGTGACGAATACCCCGAAATCAGGCGAAAGCCAGCGTGACGTGCAGGGCGGCGTGGTCGGACGCGATGATCCCAGCGCCGACCGAGTGGCCGCGCAGGTCCAGGCCGCGCACGAGCACGTGGTCGATCTCCTCGGCGGGGTGGTCGGCCGGGAACGTGCGCACCGGGCGGAAGGGGGCGAGCGGATCGGTGAAGCCGGCCGCGGTGATCGCGGTGAACGGGGCGCTGCCGGGCGTGATGTTGAGGTCGCCGGCGATGAGGACCGGGCGGTCGCCGGCGAACCGGGTGGCGAAGGCGGCGATCTCGCCCGCCTGCCGCAGCGGCTCGGCACCGGGCGGCGGCTGGATGTGCGTGGCCACCACGGCGAGCTCGCGGCCGCCGACCGTGACGATCGCGCCGAGGGCCTGCGCGCCCGTCGGGGCGCCGACGGCGGTCAGCGGCACGGACTCGACGGCGGAGACGGGCAGGCGGGTCAGGATCGCGTCGCCCCACACCGCGTCGGCGGCGGGGCCGAACCAGTACCGCATCCCGAGCCTGCGCGCGAGCACGGCCAGGGTGTCGTGGCCGCCGTTGAGCAGCCAGGCCCGGTCGACCTCGGAGAGCAGGACGATGTCGGCCGGGGTCGCGCGGATCGCGGCCACCAGGTCGTCGGGGTGGAAGGTGCCGTCGAGCCCGAAGCCCATCCGGATGTTGTACGCCGCGATGCCGATCTCCCGCGGGTCCCCGCCGGCCCGGGGCGAGGGCGGGACCCAGAGCCCGGCGAGCGGCAGGACCAGGCACGCGGCCCCGGCCGTGGCGAGGGCGCGCCGCGGCAGCCGGACGGTCACCGGCCCGGCCCCGCGCAGCAGCGCGCCGGCCGGGATGAGCGCGACCGCGACCGGCACCCACTGGTTCGGGTAGCCGATGTCGTAGGCGGCGTAGTACGCGATCGCGGCGACGCCGAACACGAGCAGGCCCAGGGTCGCGGCGTAGCCGGCCCGCGGGGCCGAGCGCCCGCCGGCCAGCCGCAGCGCGAGGCCGAGGCTGGGCGCGCCGAGCAGCAGCGCGAGCCACAGCGGGGCGGGGGCGGCGAAGTCGTAGGCGAAGCAGGCGGCCGAGGCGACGAGCAGCACCGCGGCGATCACGCACGCGACGCGGCCGGAGGGCACCCGGGGCGCGAAGGCGACGGCGAGGAACGCGAGCACGGCCAGCCCGATGCCCAGCGGCGGCAGCAGGGCGGGCGGCGTCGTGGCGAAGCCGTCCGTGCCGTAGGAAGCGGCCACGGCGGCGACGGCGGGGGAGAGGGCGTACATCCCGGTCAGCAGCATCACCGGGCCGGCCAGGAACCAGCCGCCGGCCGCGGGCCGGGCCGCGGTGTGCTCCAGCCCGGTGGTGCCGTAGACCAGCGCGACGCCGAACACCAGGCTCAGCGGGACCGCCACCCACCAGGCCCGCCAGGTCGCGTCGACGGTGCCGAGCGCGGCGTGCTCCAGGGCCGCGGTGGCGAGGCCGGCCGGGACGCCGGCCGCGGCGCGGGCGCCCCCCGCGGCGGAGGCGGCCAGGAAGGCGAGGCCGGCGAGCAGGCCGGCCGAGGCGACGTAGAGCTGCGGCTGTCCACCGTGGACGAACACCAGCGCGAGCCGGGCCAGGGCCAGGATCACCCCGGCGGTCAGCGCGAGGCGGCGGGGGCCGAGGCGGTTCGCCAGGGGTGCGGCCGCGACGCCGGCGACGAACCACGCGAGCGCGAAGGCGCCCATGAGCTCGGCCGGGGTCGAGGCCGCCTGCCCGAAGATCGTGATGATCGACGGGAGCCAAACCCGCAGGACATCGAGCAGCAGCAGGATGCCCGCGGCGGTCGCGACGTCAGTCTTCGCGGACCACGACCTGGACGGCGGCGTCATCGTCGAGACGATAGCCGACGCCGCGCACGGTGGCGATGATCCGGGCGGCGTCGCCCAGCTTGACGCGCAGCCGGCGGACGTGGACGTCGACCGTGCGCTCGGTGCCGACCATGTCGTAGCCCCACACCTGGCGCAGCAGCTGCGCGCGGCTGAAGACGCGGCGCGGGTGCTCGCAGAGGAAGAGGAAGAGGTCGTACTCGCGGCGGGTCAGCGGCACCGGGGTGCCGTCCTGCAGCACCAGGCGCGAGCCGGTGCACAGGTAGAGGGAGGGCGCGTCGGGCGTGGCCCGGCCGATGCGCTTGACCTTGGGGTCGAGCTCGGCGGCCGCGGCGAGCTCGGGGGCCGGCTGCTCGACCAGGCGCAGGTTGCGCGCCGGAGCGGCGGCGGGAGCGGAGGACGCGGTGCGCGGCAGGGGCGCGGTGCGCTGGATCTGCGGGCCGGCCTGGCTGGCGGCCAGGGCCTCGAGGTCACTCAGCAGGCGGGAGGCCTCCGGTGGGAGCTCCTCGCCGTTGAGCGTGATGTGGACGGTGATGGTGACCACGGAGGGCGCGACGTCGGGCGCGCCCACGACCGAAACGGCCATTTTCAATCCTCTCGAAAACCTTCTGAATGAACGCCGATTTCAACCGGGGGTCACTCGACAAAGGCCGTCGAAATGGTGCTCGCGGCGGGATATCCACATTGGATCAAGCTGCACCTCAGGGCACATGGCACCGACCTTACCAGGTACGTCACATGAAGCGACAGCCGTGTTACGTGCCGCACAGAATAGATCGACAGTAATTCGTCTGACGTTTTGGGGAGGTATTCACCGGCAATTCACGACACCGGTACCCGGATAACTTTGCGTGAGTCGCCGGTTGCGGTCAACCGCTTCTCACATAGTGGAAGATCGGCTGATGTTCTCGTATTGCCATGCACTCATGCAGTGGCGATGGTTCCCCTAAATCATATCGGCTAGGTATAGTCCGGCCGTCCACCATATGAGATGGTGGCCCGCAGTCGACCGGGGCTGACAATACCCGCACCCAGTTCCGTCACACGCTGCCGCAGCCCCCGGTCGGACGTCACCACGACGACGGGCCGATGTGACACATTGTCGCGCACGAGCGCCACAATGTGGTCGTCGCCGGATTGCGGCGCCGCCTCGACCGCCACCCCGTCGATCGGCGCCACGCCGCGGGCCGCGCCCTCCACGACGAGCGTGATCTGACCCGGCAGGGCCGCGGTGTCGCGGGCCGCGAGGGCGTCGCGCAGCCGGGCCGCCGCTCCCGCCCGATCGCGCCACCAGCCGTCGGGCACCGAGCCGACCACGTTGGCTCCGTCGACGATGATGAGCGGGTCCATGTGGCCAGTGTTACCCCGTGCGCTGCGCGGTGGCCACGCGGTTCCCCTCAGCCCGCGCCCCGGCGGGCCGATGTCTGGCCTCGGAGGGCGCCATGGAGACGATGCGGGAGACGGCGGGCCTCACCCTGCGCGCCTTCCTGCGGTACGTGCGCGCCCGGGGTGGCGACGGCGCCGTGCCGCTCGTGCTCGGCCTGGCCGGGGAGACGGAGCCGGCCGAGGCCTACGACGACCCGCGCCGGTGGTGGTCGTACGAGACGAAGATCAACGTGTTCGCGGCCGCGGCCAAGGTGCTGGGCGACGAGTCCATCGGGCTGCACGTGGGCGCGGTCGCGGTGGTGAGTCAGGCCCTGCGGTAGATCGCGAGCTGGGTGGCCTGGGCGACCGGGTGCCCGGCCGCGTCCCAGACCTCGCACACCTGGTCGAGCTGGCCGTCGGTGACCATCCGGGCGTACTGCCGCACCCGCAGCGGCCCCGGCGCGGGCAGCCCCCGCACGTACGCGGTCAGCTCCAGCGTCGGCGTCCACCCGCTGCCGCCGAGCGTGAACGTGGCCGGCGGGAACGCGTCGACGGCGTAGAGCAGCGAAAACGCGTCGAACGGGGTCCCGTCGTCGAAGCTGAGCCAGCCGCGCAGGTCGCCCGGGCGGCTCAGGTCCACCCGCTGGTCGACCTGCTCCAGCATGGTGATGCGCACCCCGGCGCCCGGCGGCTCGACCGGCGTGCGCCGCAGCTCGTCGCGCGGCTTGACGTCGGGCGGCTCGGCCGCGCTGAACCGGGCCTCGCCGGCCGTGGCCACGTCCCCGAGCGTGAACAGCGCCTCCACGCAGATCCGGTCCCCCTGGGTGAGCCGGACCCGGGCCTGGCTCACCGAGCGCCCGTCGCGCAGCGGCTCCACCGCGACCGTGGCCGGGCCGGGCTCGGGCGGGGCCATGTACACCGCGCTCGCGCTCAGCGGATGCGGGTGTGCGGCCGTCACCGCGGCCCGGGCGAGCACCGCCAGCAGATATCCGCCGTTCGGCCGCCCGCCGACAGTCCACTGTGGATCCAGCCGGGCCGTGCCGTCCTCGACCGCGGTCGCCTCCGCGAAACCGGCCACCGGGGCCTCCTTCTGCTTTGATGAAGCCTATGGCGCGCACGCGGCTCTACCGGGGCGGTCGGCTGGAAGCCGAGGACTTTCCGCTCGACGATATCTCCGAGCATCTCAAGGACTCCGCCGCGGTCGTGTGGCTCGACCTGACCGACCCCGGGCAGGACGACTACGACCGGGTCCAGGAGGAGTTCGGGCTGCACCGGCTGGCCATCGAGGACGCGTCGTCGCCGCACGAGCGGCCCAAGCTCCTGCACTATCCGGGGCATCTGTTCTTCAACGCGTACCAGGTCACCTTCCACGGCGGCGACGGCGCCGAACTGCACGAGGTCTCCGCGTTCCTGACCCGCCAGGCGCTCATCACCGCGCACGGGTCCGGCTTCGACATGGACGCCGTGGTCGAGCGCTGGGACGCCACCGGCGAGCTGGCCGGCCAAGGGGTGCCCTACCTCGCCCACGGCCTGCTCGACGTGATCGTCGACGGGCAGTTCGACGCGGCGCAGGCCCTCGACGACGAGCTCGAGGAGCTCGAGGACCAGCTGTTCCAGGAGACCGCGCAGGCGATCCGCGACGTGCAGCAGCGCAGCTTCCGGCTCCGCAAGACGCTCGGGCGCATCCGCAAGGTCATCCTGCCCATGCGCGAGGTGGTCGGCAGCCTCATGCACTCCCGCGAGTACCTCGTCGACGACGAGATGGTGCCGTACTACCAGGACCTCTACGACCACGTGCTGCGCGTGACCGAGTTCACCGAGAACCTCCGCGACTTCACCGCCACGATCCTGGAGTCCAACCTGGCGGTGCAGGGCAACCGCCAGAACACGGTGATGAAGAAGGTCACGAGCTGGGCCGCCATCATCGCCGTGCCGACCGCGGTTACTGGTTACTACGGGCAGAATGTGCCCTATCCGGGTTCTGACAAGCTGTCGGGGTTCATCACCTCGGCCGCGCTGATCGTGGTGCTGTCCGTGGTGCTGTACGTCACCTTCAAACGCAAGGATTGGCTATGACTGAGCACTTCGACGTCGTTGTCCTGGGCGCCGGCCCGGGTGGGTACACCGCCGCGGTGCGGTCCGCGCAGCTCGGCCTGCGCACCGCCATCGTGGAGGACAAGTACTGGGGCGGCGTCTGCCTGAACGTCGGGTGCATCCCCTCGAAGGCGCTGCTGCGCAACGCCGAGCTCGCGCACATCTTCAACCACGAGGCGAAGACGTTCGGCATCTCGGGCGAGGTCACGTTCGACTACGGCGCGGCGTTCCAGCGCAGCCGCAAGGTGGCCGACGGCCGCGTCAAGGGCGTGCACTACCTGATGAAGAAGAACGAGATCCGGCAGTACCAGGCCAAGGGCTCGTTCGTCGACGACCACACGCTGCGGGTCGGCGACGAGACCATCACCTTCGCCAACTGCATCATCGCCACCGGTGCCACGACGCGGCTGCTGCCCGGCACCTCGCTGTCGGAGCGGGTCGTGACCTACGAGGAGCAGATCCTCAGCGAGGACCTGCCCGAGTCGATCATCATCGCGGGCGCGGGCGCCATCGGCGTCGAGTTCGCCTACGTGCTGCACAACTACGGCGTGAAGGTCACCATCGTCGAGTTCCTCGACCGGATGGTGCCGCTCGAGGACGCCGAGGTGTCGGCCGAGCTCTTCAAGCGGTACAAGCGCCTCGGCATCCAGGTGCTGACCTCCACGCGGGTCGAGACGGTCGAGGACACCGGCTCGGGCGTGAAGGTCACCGTGAGCTCCGGCGGCAAGAGCCAGACGCTCGAGGCCGGCAAGCTCCTGCAGGCCATCGGCTTCGCGCCGCGGGTCGAGGGCTACGGGCTGGAGAAGACGGGCGTGCGGCTCACCGAGCGGGGCGCCATCGCGGTCGACGGCCGGCTGCGCACCAACGTGCCGCACATCTTCGCCATCGGCGACGTCACCGCCAAGCTCATGCTCGCCCACGCGGCCGAGTCCATGGGCATCGTCGCCGCCGAGACGATCGCCGGGGCCGAGACGATGGAGCTCGACTACGTCATGATCCCCCGGGCGACGTACTGCCAGCCGCAGATCGCCAGCTTCGGCTGGACCGAGGAGCAGGCCCGGGAGAAGGGCTTCGACGTCAAGGTCGCGAAGTTCCCGTTCACAGCCAACGGCAAGGCGCACGGGCTCGGCGACCCGACCGGGTTCGTGAAGATCATCAGCGACGGGAAGTACGGCGAGCTGCTCGGCGCCCACCTGATCGGCCCCGAGGTCACCGAGCTGCTGCCCGAGCTGACCCTGGCCCAGCAGTGGGACCTCACCGTGCACGAGGTCGCGCGCAACGTCCACGCCCACCCGACCCTGGGCGAGGCGGTCAAGGAGGCCATCCACGGCCTGGCCGGACACATGATCAACATGTAGTGCGACATCGGGCATCTCCCCGGTCCAGCCTGCGGGATCGGCGGGTGGCGCCCTTCACCCGCCGATCGCGCTCGGTAGGCTTTTGGTCATGCGCCAGGAGTGGCACCACTTCACGTACCCCGGCCCGGAGATCTCCCGCGTCGCCGTCCCGGGCAACTCCGACGACGACGTGTTCGGCCTCGACCGGTGGCGGTCGCTGCCCCGGGCGCAGACGCCGCCGTGGCCGGACCCGGTCGCGGTCGACGAGGTCGCCGGCCTGCTGTCCTCCGTCCCGCCGATCGTCGCGCCCTACGAGGTCGACCAGCTCCGCGAGCGCCTCGCCCTCGTCGCCGACGGCAAGGCCTTCATGCTCCAGGGCGGCGACTGTGCCGAGACGTTCGCCGACAACACCGAGGCGCACGTGCTGGGCAACGCCCGCACGCTGTTGCAGATGGCGGTCGTGCTGACCTACGGTGCCTCGCTGCCGGTCATCAAGATCGGCCGCGTCGCCGGCCAGTTCACCAAGCCGCGCTCGTCCGCGCTTGACTCGCTGGGCCTGCCGGCCTACCGCGGCGACATGATCAACTCGCTGGACCAGGACCCCGAGGCCCGCATCGCGGACCCGCAGCGCATGGTCCGGGCCTACGCGAACTCGTCCAGCGCGATGAACATGCTGCGGGCGTATCTCGGGGGCGGCATGGCCGACCTGCATGCGGTACACGACTGGAACAAGGGTTTTGTCGTGACCTCGCCCGCCGGTCAGCGCTATGAGGCCATCGCGCGCGAGATCGACCGGGCCCTGCGCTTCATGCAGGCGTGCGGCGTCAACGACGACGAGGCGCTGCGCACCGTCACGCTGTACTGCTCGCACGAGGCCCTCGCCCTGGAGTACGAGCGCCCCCTGGTCCGCATCGCCGGCGGCCAGCCCTACGGCCTGTCCGGGCACTTCCTGTGGATCGGCGAGCGCACCCGCCAGCTCGACGGCGCCCACGTCGACTTCATGTCCCGCCTGGCCAACCCGATCGGCGTCAAGCTCGGCCCGACCACCACGCCGGAGCAGGCGATCGAGCTGTTCGAGAAGCTCAACCCGCAGAACGTCCCCGGCCGGCTCACGTTCGTGGCCCGCATGGGCAGCACCAAGGTCCGCGACGCCCTCCCGCCGATCGTGGAGAAGGTCACCGCGGCCGGCTGCCGCGTCGTGTGGCAGTGCGACCCGATGCACGGCAACACGCACGAGTCGTCCAACGGCTACAAGACGCGCCACTTCGACCGGATCGTCGACGAGGTGCTCGGCTACTTCGAGGTCCACCGCGAGCTCGGCACCCACCCCGGCGGCCTGCACGTGGAACTCACCGGCGAGGACGTCACCGAGTGCCTCGGCGGCGCCCAGGCGATCGTGGACGAGGACCTGCCCGACCGCTACGAGACTGCCTGCGACCCGCGCCTCAACACCCAGCAGTCGCTCGAGCTCGCCTTCCTCGTCGCGGAGATGCTGCGTGGCTGAGGTCGTCATCGACTTCCGCTCGGACACGCTGACCCGGCCGTCGCCCGCCATGCGTGAGGCGATGGCGACGGCCGAGGTCGGCGACGACGTGTTCGACGAGGACCCGACCCTGCACGAGCTGCAGGCCGAGGTCGCCGCCCTCTTCGGCCACGAGGCGGCCCTGTTCGCCCCGAGCGGCACCATGGCCAACCAGATCGCCCTGCAGCTCGCCGTCCCGCGCGGCGAGGAGCTGCTGTGCGACGCCGCCGCGCACGTGGTGACGGACGAGATCGGCGCGGCCGCGGCCCTCGGCGGCGTGTCGACCCGCACGTGGCCGTCCGCGGCCGCCGACCTCGATCCCGCCACCGTCGCGGACATGATCCGCCCCGACGGCTTCGTGGCCGTCCCGACCCGCGCGATCGCGGTCGAGCAGACCCACAACCGCCTCGGCGGCGCGGTGATCCCGCTCGGCGTCCTGGAGTCCCTGCGCGCGATCACCACCGAGGCCGGCGTCCACCTGCACTGCGACGGCGCCCGCATCTGGCACGCCCACGTAGCCGACGGCGTGCCGCTGGACACCTACGGCCGGCTCTTCGACTCGCTCTCGGTCTGCCTCTCCAAGGGCCTCGGCGCCCCGGTCGGCTCGCTGATCGTGGGCTCGGCCGAGCGCATCGCCGCGGCCCGCAAGCTGCGCAAGCGCCTCGGCGGCGGCATGCGCCAGGCGGGCATCCTGGCCGCGGCGGGCCTCTACGCGCTGCGGCACAACATCCCGCGCCTCGCCGAGGACCACGCCCGGGCTCACCGCCTGGCCGAGGCGCTCGCCCCGCACGGCGTCGTGGACCCGGCCCGCATCCGCACCAACATCGTGCCGCTCGACCTCACGGGCGCGGCGGTGGACGGGCCGGCCTTCGCGGCGGCGGCGCGGGAGCAGGGGGTGCTGGTGTCGGTGCTGGGCCGGCGGCTGGTTCGCCTGGTGACGCATCTCGACCAGACTGCTGACGGCATCGACCACGCGGTGAAGGTGCTGCCGACGCTGCTGTGAGGCTGCTGCACCGACCGGCTCGCGTTCGGCTGATTTTGTCGGGCGCTGCCCTGTCGCCAGCTCGTGCCCGGTGCCCAGCTCCGGCGGCCCGTTTCCGCGTCCGCTGCTCGGCCGATATGTCGGGCGCTGGCGCGCCACGACATATCGGATTTATCGGTTATGTCGCTTTCGCTCTGATCGCTCTGATCGCTCTGACCGCTCCCGTCGCGATCACTGCGCCGACGGCCGTGCGCGCCCGGTGAGCAGGAGCGCGACCAGCGAGCTCGCACAGGTCAGCAGGCCCGCCCAGAGCATGGCGCCGTCCGCCTGCAGCAGGGCGACCAGCGGCGCCCCGGCCGCCGTGCCCACGCCGATCGCCGTCTGCAGCACCGCACCCGAAGCCGCGAACGCCCGGCCGTGCTGCGCGGCCGGGGTACGGGTGCTGATCAGCGCCGACTGCGACACGTTCGCGATCCCGTTGCCGACGCCGCCGGCCGTGGACGCGACGTACGCGAGCACGAGCCCCGGCGCGAGCCCGATCCCCGCGATCCCGGCGCCCGTGAGCAGGTTGCCCAGCGCCAGCAGGGCGCCGCTGGAGAGCCGGATACGGGTGACGAGCTGGGCCCCGGCCAGGGCGCCGACGCCCCACAGCGTGAGGTACAGCCCGTAGCCGGAGTCGCTCGCGCCGAGCTGCCCGACGAACCGGAACGGCGCCGCCACGTTGTCGATCACGCCGCTGCTGACCGCGACGGCGCTGCCGAGCAGGGCGGTGCGCAGCAGCGGGTCGCCGAGGACCAGCCGCAGCCCGCCGCGGGCCGTCTCGCCGTCCGTGGTCGCGGCGGCCGGATGGCGACGGGCCCGCACCGCCGAGCAGGCCAGCGTCAGCAGCGCGAACGTGACCGCGTCGGCCAGGATCGCCGTCGTCGCCCCGAAGGCGCCGGTGAGCAGGCCGCCCGAGGCCGGGCCGGCGATCCAGCCCAGCCCGGTGCCGGTGGCCAGCCGGGAGTACCCGCGCTGCGCACCCCCCTCGCCCGTGATCGCCGGCACCAGCGCCGAGGTCGCCGGGCGCACGAACGCCGAGAGCGCGGTGACCCCGGCGAAGAGCAGGACCGTGGCCCACAGTGCGCCGGCGAGGGCGAGCGGCACGCACAGCACCGCCTGCCCGGCCAGCGCGACGAGCAGCACGGACCGCGTCTCGAGGCGGTCCACGACGCGCCCGGTGAGCGGCGCCAGCACCACGTACGGGATCAGCTCAGCCGCCAGCAACCCCGCCACCCAGCCGCTCCCGTGGGGCTGGAGGCGCAGCAGCAGCGCGACGAGCGCGGCCGCGTCGCCGGCGGTGGACAGCGCGAGCCCGGCGGCGAGCAGGTTGAGATCGCGCCTTGCCACTCGATCGCTCACGGTTCAGGCCCCCGTCCCGTCGCATCGACGGCCACCATAGCGGCCGCGGCCCCGGTCGCGCCTCGTCCGCAACCCGCTGCCACACCCGCCGCCTGCACCGAGACCGTCACGCTCGATCCGCCCACCGCCACCGCGCCTGTTCGGAGCCGCGCCTCGCGCGGCGCCTGTTTCGCGCGGCGGCTGTTTCGCGCGGCGCCTGTTTCGCGCGGCGCCTGTTTCGCGCGGCGCCTGTTTCGCATCGCGGCGGCGTCCGCCGCCGCGATGCGAGCCCGCGGCAAGCGGCGGTCCGTGCGAGCCCGCGGCAAGCGGCGGTCCGTGCGAGCCCGCGGCAAGCGGCGGTCCGTGCGAGCTCATCGCATGGCGTCCGGACGACGACGCCGAACCACCGCGCACAGAAAGCCGCATAACCGAAATGTCGGATATGTCGCGGCGCGAAGCGCCCGACATATCCGGAGCCAAACGACCTCAGGACCGAGGAGCGCTGGACCGCAGCAACGCGATGTCGGCCGCGTGATCGGCGTGATCGTCCCCGCTGGGCGTCTCCACGATGAGCGGCACATCCCGCGCCGCCGGATGCGCGAGCAGCTCGGCAAACGCGGGCGAGCCGATCAGCCCCTTGCCCAGCGACTCGTGCCGGTCCCGCAGCGAGCCGCACGCGTCCTTCGAGTCGTTGGCGTGGATCAGCTTGAGCCGGTCCGGCCCGGCCGCGGCCACCAGCGCGTCCAGCGTCTGCGTCATCCCGCCCGGCGTGGCCAGGTCGTGCCCGGCCGCCCACGCGTGGCAGGTGTCGAAGCAGACGCCGAGGAGTGGGTGCCGGTCGACCGCGTCGAGGTACTCGGCCAGGTGCTCCACCCGCGACGCGAGCGACCGCCCGCCCCCCGCGCTCGGCTCCACGAGCAGTGGCGGCCAGCCCTCACGGCCGGCCTGGTCGAGGAGGGGGAGGAGCACCCGCCGTACCGTCGCGAAGGCCTTTTCCGCGTGCTCCGCATCCACCGCGGACCCGGCGTGGAAGACGACGCCCCGCGCCCCGATCGCCTGCCCGCGCCGCAGTGCGTGCTCCAGCGTCGCGACCGAGCGCTCCACGGTGGCCTCGGTCGGCGAACCGAGGTTCACGAGCAGGGCCGCGTGCACGTAGGCGATCACCCCGCGGTCGGCGCAGCCCCTGAGGAACGCGTCGTCCTGCTTCGCGTCGCCGGCCGCGAGGGCCCAGCCGCGGGGGTTGGAGACGTACACCTGGACCGCCGACGCCGTCGTGAGCTCGACGTAGCGCATGGCGGCCTTGGCGAGTCCTCCGGCGGCGGGCGCGTGCCCGCCGACCGGCGCGATGGTGGCGTCCACTTAGAAGAACGCGAAGAGAGAAACGTGCTGCCCGGGCGTGACCGGCGTGCCGGGCGCCGGGTTCTGCTGGCGCACGGTGCCGAAGCCCTGCGAGTCGACCACCAGGCCGAGCTGCTCCAGCTGGGCCTTGGCCTGGTCGAGCGGCATGTTGCGCACCTCGGGCATCGGGACCTGGGCCGGGCCCTTGGAGATCTGCAGGTCCATGACCATGCCGTCGGTCACGCTGTTGCCGTCGCCGATGCTCTGCGAGACGACCTGGCCCTTGGGCTTGTCGCTCTCGACCTCCTCGACCTTGCCCACGGCGATCTTCACCTTGGCGAGGTCGTTCTTGGCCTGGTCGACGTTCTTGCCCACGACCAGCGGCACCTTGACCGGGTTGGGGCCCTTGCTGACGAACACGGTGATCGTCTGGCCGGGCTTGACCTGGGTGCCGATCTTCGGGTCGGTGTCCACGACGTAGCCCGGGGGCACGGCGTCGTCGAACCGGTCGGCCTTGTTGCCGGTGATCTTCATGGCCTGCAGGTCGACCTGCGCGAGTTCCCACTCCTTGCCGGCGATGTCGGGCACCTTGTAGACCTCGGGCCCGAGCGACAGGGTGAGCGTGATCGTCCCGCCGTCGAGGATGCGCCCGCCGGCCGCCGGGTCCTGGGCGAGGACCTGGTCCTTGGGCACGGAGGCGTCGAACTTCGGGTCGGCGAACTTGACCTTGAATCCGGCCGTGGTGGCCAGGTGCGTGGCCTGCTCGCGGGTCTTGGCCCGCAGGTCGGGGGTGTCGGTGTAGCGGCCGACGCCGAACCAGTAGCCGCCGATGGCCACGAGCAGCCCGAAGGCGAGCATCCCGGCGATCACCGCGAGGCGGGTGCGCGGGTTGGCGTTGATCTGCGCGAGCAGCCCCTGCAGGCCGCCGCCCTCGTCGTCGCGGTGCGCGACCTCGGTCCGGTGCCGGCGGGCGACCGCCTGCGGGGGAGCGGAGGCGGGCAGCCGGGCCCAGGACGGGCGGCGGCTGGCCTGATAGGTCTGCGTCACCGGGTGCGCCTGGGTCAGGGCGTGCGACTGGGGCACCGACTCGACCCGCGGCACCATGACCGTGGGCGGGGCGATCTGCCGGCCGCGGCTGGTGGGCGTGGCGCCGATGTCATCGCGGACGGCCTGCACCTCGGCGAGCATCGCGCCGGCGTCGGTCGGGCGGCCGCCCGGGTCGCGGCGGGTCGCCCGGGCCACGAGGTCGTCGACGGGGGCGGGCAGGCCCGGCACGTAGCGCGACGGGAAGGGCACGTCGCGGTCCACGTGCTGCCAGGCCACCTCGACGGGCCGGTCGGCCTCGTACGGCACTCGCCCGGTGAGCATCTCGAAGAGCACGATGCCGGCCGAGTACACGTCGGTGCGCGGGTCCGCGTGCCCGTCGGTGACCAGCTCGGGGGCCACGTAGGCGACGGTGGCCATGAGGTGCGAGCCGGTCTCGTCGGCGCTCGCCTCGACCGCGCGCGCGAGGCCGAAGTCGGCCACCTTCACCACGCCGTCGATGAGGTTGTGCTGATCGCCCGGCGACTCGGCGACGAGCACGTTCTCGGGCTTGACGTCGCGGTGCACGAGCCCGGCGCGGTGCGCGGCGGCGATCGCGGCGAGCATCTGCTCCATGATCGCGAGCGCTTCCTGCGGCTGCAGGCGGCGCCGCTCGGCGAGCAGCTCGCGCAGGGTGTGCCCGCGGACGTACTCCATGATCAGATACGGCAGCCCCTGGTGGGTGCCCTGGTCGTAGACGGCCACCACGTTCGGGTGGGTGAGCCGCGCGATCGTCTTGGCCTCGTCGGTGAACCGGTCCACGAACAGCGGATCGCGGGACTGCGCGGGATGGATGATCTTCAGCGCGACGATGCGTTCGAGCCGCTCGTCGAGTGCCGTGTAGACCGTCGCCATGCCGCCCTTGGCGACACGCGAGCGAACGCGGTAGCGCCCGTCGACAAGCGCACCGAGAAGAGGATCGGCGACCGTGGTATCCATTGGCTGCGAGTGTACGGCTGGGACCCCTAAATCCTCAGTGCCCTTCGCTTCCATCCGCGGAACGTCCCCATTTCGAGCGCTTTGTCCAGGAGGGTGAGGGCGACAGACTGCTCACCGAGGGTGACGGACTTGCGGACGGGCTGGGGCTCGTGCTCGGCGACGACGTCGGGGTGCTCTCCGGATCCGTCGTCTGCTGTGGCGGTACGACCGCCGGGCCTGTGACGTCGGGCAGCGCCAGCACCTGCGGGGGCGTGGTCCGGCGCACCTGGGGCCGGACCTGGGTCGGCTGCGGCGCCGGCGGGCGGATCTGGCTCGCCGCGCTGCCGGGGCTCGTCGCGGGCGCGGCCGGCGCGGCGACCGGGGCCTCGTAGGGCTCGGGGGCCAGGGCGGCGAGGCTGCCCGCGACCGCGAGGTACGTGCCCGCGGCCCCGCCCGCGACCAGCAGCGCGACGCCGGTCGTGGCCGCGGCCCGGTGCCGGTTGGAGGCCTTCATGACGTGCTGGCCACGGTGGTTTCGGGGGCCGTACTCGGCCGTCTCCGCCATCCGCAGGCGCACGTCGCGGCGGCGGTTCGCGTGCCGGTACATGTCGTAGCACGCGGAGCGCCAGGCACCGGCGACCTCTCGGTGAACCTTGAGCCAGAGCCCCACTGCCCGTTCCTTCCCGATCGCGGTGCACGGATTACTGTCTTGGTGTGAGCGAACAACTTGCCGGCCCCACCGAGTGGCTGACCATGCCCGACGTCGCGGAGCGCCTCGGCATCCCGGTCAACCGGGTGCACCAGCTCGTCCGCGACCAGTCCCTGATCGCGGTCCGGGAGAGCGGCGTGCTGCGCGTCCCGGCGGACTTCATCACGGACGACGGGGTGGTCAAGCACCTCCCGGGCGTGCTCAATTTGTTGTACGACGCTGGGTACAACGAGGCGGAGGCCCTCCGGTGGCTCTACACGCCGGACGAGTCGCTGCCGGGCACCCCCGCCGAGGCACTGCGCGGCAACCGGGCGACCGAGGTCAAGCGGCGCGCGCAGGCGCTGGGCTTCTGACGGTGCGCTGGACCTACCTGCTGGTGCTGGCCGGCTGCCTGTTCGGCGCCCTGTGGCTCGAGCCGCTGCTCAAGGTCGGTGTCCTGCGGCAGGTCCGGCGGCTCGTGCTCACCATCGCGCCGGTCGCCGCCGTGTTCGTGGTCTGGGACCTGCTGGCCATCCACGCCGGGCACTGGACGTTCGATCCGCGCCAGATCGCCGGCGTCATCCTTCCGGGTGGCCTGCCGCTCGAGGAGCTGCTGTTCTTCCTCGTCGTCCCGGTGTGCGCGATCCTCGGCTTCGAGGCGACCCGCCAGACGCTCGAGCGGTGGTCGCGGCGGTGACCTACACCGCGGCGGCCCTCGCCGGCGTTCTGGCGGCATTGGTACTGGATGTGGCCGTGCTGCGCACCAGAGTCGTGCTCGGGCGCGTGTTCTGGTGCTCGTACCCGATCGTGGTCGCCTTCCAGCTGCTGTCCAACGGCATCCTGACCGGCCGCGGGGTGGTCCTCTACAACCCGTCGGCGATCATGGGCGTACGGCTGGCCTACGCGCCAGTCGAGGACCTGCTGTTCGGCTTCGCGCTCGTGCTCGCCACCCTGGCCCTGTGGGTCTTCTTCAGACCGCGCGCTGCGTCGCCGCCCCGGCCAGGCCCGTCAGAACCTCGCGAGCCTCGTCCGTGATCTCGGCCTCGGCCAGCGCCTCGAGCGCGGTGGCGGTCAGCTGCTCGATCCGCTCCTCGGTGCGCCGCAGCGCCCCGCTCTCGACGATCGTCTTGCGCAGCAGCGCCACGCCCCGCTCGTCGAGGCACGGGTCGCCGAGGTGGTCCTCGAACACGGCCGGCCCGACGCCCTCGATCGCGGCCGCGACGAGGTAGGTCCGCTTCCCCTCGCGCAGGTCGTCCCCGGCCGGCTTGCCGGTGACCGCGGGGTCGCCGAACACGCCGAGCACGTCGTCGCGCAGCTGGAACGCCTCGCCGAGCGGCAGCCCGAACGCCGAGTACGCCTTGGCGAGCCGCCCCCCGTCCGCCAGTGCCGCGCCGAACACCAGCGGCTGTTCGATGGTGTACTTCGCCGACTTGTACCGCGCCACCAGGCTCGCCCGGGCCGTGGACGTGTCGCCGGTGGCCTGGGTCTGCACGTCGAGGTACTGCCCGATGGTCACCTCGGTCCGCATCTGGTCGAACACGGGCCGCGCGCGGGCCAGCGTCGCCGGGTCGACCCCGCTGGCGTGCAGCATCTCGTCGGACCAGACCAGGCACAGGTCGCCGAGCAGGATCGCCGCCGAGGTGCCGAACCAGTCGCCGTCGCCCCGCCACCCGCCGGCCGCGTGCAGCCGCGCGAACCGCCGGTGCACGGCCGGCTCCCCGCGCCGCGTCTCCGAGCCGTCCATGACGTCGTCGTGGATGAGCGCGCTGGCCTGGACGAGCTCGAGCGAGGCGGCGGCCGCCACGATCTCGTCACGGTCCTCGCCGCCGGCCCCGCGATACCCCCAGTACGCGAACGCCGGCCGCAGCCGCTTCCCCCCACCCAGCACGAGCGCGTCGATCGCGCCGGCGACGGGCGCGAGGGCGTCGGCCTCGATCTCGTCGAGCCGGTCGCGCCGCCGCCGGAGGAACCCGGCGAGGGCCTCCTGGACCCGCTCGCGAAGCCCGGCCCGGTCGAGGAAGGGGTGTGTCACGGCAGAGACGCTAGTCCGAAACCAGCCGTCCCGACGAGCGGGTGTCGTGCCCGTCTCGCGCGATCCAGCGCACAGACTCGTACATTTCGGCGAATTCGCGATATCCCCAAGCACGCCGCAGCCCCGGCCGCACGGCCGCCACCTCCCGCGCGACGCGAACGGATCCGCAGGCCGCCCCCGCCGCGACACCGAGCCCCGCCGCCGAGCAGGCCGCGTCGAGCTCCCCGGCCGCGACCAGCGCCCGAGCCCGCGCGAGCTGCACGAGCCCGAGCCCCCGCAACCGCACGGAACCGCCGCCGGGCCCACTGCCACCGCCCCGGCCGCCTGCCCAATTGCCGCCTTGGGCGCCTGCGCCCCTGCCGTCACCCCGGCCGCCTGCCCAACTGCCGCCTTGGGCGCTTGCGCCGCTGCCGCCGCCGGGGCTGCCTGCCCCATTGCCGCCGCCCGGGCGGACTGCGCCACTGCCGCCGCCGGGCCGCGCCCCGCCGCCGCTGCCGTTGCGCGCGATCGGGCTCCCGCCGCCGCCCGCCCGTCGCCGGCCACCCGGCCCGTCGCCGGCTCTCGCGCGCGGGGCTCGGCCGGCTCGGCCGTCGCGGCTGCTCCCGCCGCCCTGTCCGCCAGCCCCGGGATGGCCGCCGGGACCCCGTTCGTCCCGCGCGCGGCCCGGTTCGCCGCCCGCCGCCGCGGCCCCCTCGCCGGGAGGCCGCAGGGCGGCGTCGAGCAGCCGCAGCGCGAGCCGGTGCCGCCCGAGCACCGCCTGACAGCGCCCGGCCGCGGCCGCGAGGTGGGCGTCGTCGAGCCAGTACAGCCAGGCGGGATCGTGCACACCCCGCATCCCGTGCGCCTTCTCGGCCGCGGCGAGCGCCGCATCGCACCGGGCCCGCTCGCCGAGGGCCGCCGCGGCCGCCGCCTCCCGCAGCCACAGGACCGCGAGCGTCCCGGCATCGGACGGCTCCGCGATCTGCCGCGCCGCCCGGGCCAGCCGCGACGCCCCGGCGCCGTCGCCGATCTCGGCCCGCAGCTGGGCCAGGCATCCGAGCAGGTGCCCGGCCAGCCCGCGCTGCCCGGCCCGCACGGCCGCCCGGACGCCGTCGCGCCCCAGCCCGGCCACCGCCCGCCCGTCGCTCGCGGCGCCCGCGTCCACCCCGGCCCACACCGCGAGCTGCGCCAGCTCCGCGACGAGCCCGAACTCGGCCCGCCCGCCGGAGGCCCCGGCCCGCCGCGCCGCCTCCGCGTAGGCGTCCCGCACGACCCGCACGACCTCGGGCCCCGAGAGGAGGTCGTCCATCCGCCGCAGCTCGGCCAGCCGCCCCGCGTCCAGCCCCGGCTCGCGCCCGTCCTGTCCTTCCCGCCCGGCGCCGGACCGGCGCCCGATCGCCCCGCCGGCTCGCGCAGCGGCCGCGGCGGGAGGCTCAGGCTCGGCGGTATCTGCCGCCCGATCGGCCCACCTGGCGGTCGGGCGTCCGGTCGCCGCGCGGCCTTGCGCGACGGTCGCGGCGGTATCTGCTGTCCGATCGGCCCACCTGGCGGTCGGGCGTCCGGTCGCCCCGCCGGTTTGCGCGACGGTCGCGGCGGGAGGCTCAGGCTCGGCGGTATCTGCCGCCCGATCGGCCCATCCGGCGAGCCGGCGCCGGCGCGAGAGGGCGGCCGCGCGCTCGAGGTCCTCGAGCGGCGCCTGCAGCACGAACGCGAGCCAGGCCAGCCACGGCGCCCCCGGCACCCGGTCGCCGCGCTCCCACCGCGACACCTCGTGCCGTGTGATCGTGGGCACGTCGGCGGCCGCGCACAGCATCTCGGCCAGCCGCAGCTGGGAGCGTCCGCGCGCGAGGCGCAGGCGGGTGAGCAGGGCGCCGAACGTCTCGTCGTCGCCCGGGACGGGGTCGGGTCGAGCTGGCATGATCCACCTCCCGGGAACGCCGCCCCGGGCCGGCGTCCACCACGGCGGCCCCACCCGAAGCAATGTCCACCCTCCTTATACCCCAGGGGTACGACAGGTTCCCCGCGAGAACGGGAGTGCTCATCGACGGGCTCGGGGCACTACAGTCTGGAGTGTGGCTCTCGGACTTCCCTCTGTCATGGCCGGCGGACCCGCCGCGATCGGTGAACTGATCGCGAACCAGGGCCCGACCTTCTCGTTCGAGTTCTCCCCGCCGAAGACGCCCGAGGGGGAGCGGCAGCTGTGGCAGGCGATCCGTGAGCTCGAGTCGCTGCAGCCGTCGTTCGTGTCGATCACCTACGGTGCCGGCGGCTCCACCCGCGACACGACGGTCGCCGTCACCGAGCGGGTCGCGACCGAGACCACGCTGCTGCCCATGGCGCACCTGACCGCCGTGAACCACTCCATCGCCGAGCTGCGCAACGTCATCGGCCAGCTCGCCGGGGCCGGCATCCGCAACTTCCTGCTCGTGCGCGGCGACCCGCCCGGCGACCCGACGGCGGAGTGGGTGCGCCACCCCGAGGGCGTGCTCTACGCCGAGGACCTGGTCCGGCTCGTGCGCGAGGCCGGGGACTTCAGCATCGGCGTGGCCGCGTTCCCCTACAAGCACCCCCGCTCGGCCGACGTCGAGTCCGACACCGCCAACTTCGTGCGCAAATGCCGGGCCGGCGCCGACTTCGCGATCACCCAGATGTTCTTCGACGTCGACGACTACCTGCGGCTGCGCGACCGGGTCGCCGCGGCCGGGTGCGCCACGCCGATCGTCGCCGGGATCATGCCGGTCACCAAGATCGGCACCATCGCCCGCTCTCAGCAGCTGACCGGCGCCCCGTTCCCGGCGGCCCTGTTCGAGCGCTTCGAGCGCGTCGCCGAGGACCCGGAGGCCGTGCGCCGCCTGGGCATCGACCACTGCACCGAGATGAGCCAGCGCCTGCTCGACGAGGGCGTGCCCGGCATCCACTTCATCACCTTCAACCGCTCGACCGCGACCCGCGAGGTCTGGCAGCAGCTCGGCGTCGGTGCGCGGGCCTGAACCCCTCGACTGGGACGGATACTGCGAGCGCTGGTCCGCCGCCCACGGCAGCTACGACCCGCGCACGGCCCCGTCCCTGGTCCGGGGCTGGCTGCGGCTGAGCCACGCCCTGGGCACGGCCCTGCTGCGGGCGGGCGTGCGCAGCCCCAACGCCGTGACGTCCCTCGGCCTGCTGCTCTCGGCCGCGGTACCGCCTGTGGCCGCCTTTCTCCCCGGCGGCCCGTTCTGGGCGGCCGTACTGGTCCTGCTCTCCGCGTTCGCCGACACCATCGACGGCGTGCTGGCGGTGCTGGCCGGCCGCGCGAGCCGTCTGGGCCAGGTCTACGACTCCGCCGCCGACCGCGTGTCGGAGGCCGCCTGGCTCCTGGCCTTCGCCCTGCTGGGCGCCCCGGTCTGGCTGACCGTCGCGGCGGGCGGCGCGATGTGGCTGCACGAGTACGTCCGGGCCCGCGCCTCGATCGCCGGCATGACGGACATCGGCACCGTGACCGTCGCCGAGCGCCCGACGAGAGTCCTGCTCACGATCTTCGGCCTGCTGGCGACCCTCGTGGAGCCGCGGGCGTCGACGGTCACGATGGCCGCGGCGCTGCTGATCACTGTGGTCGGCTTCGCACAGCTCCTGCGAGCGGTCCGCCGGGCCCTGCGGTGAGGTGCGGAGACGATAAGTCGGGCACTTCGTGCCGCGACTTATCTGACTTATACCCCGTCGGCCCATAAATCCGATTCCGCGGAATCGGAGCGCGTCCAGGGCTCGGCAGCATCCACGCGGCGAGGGCGAGCCGCTCGTCGCTCGGCGGGTCCGTCCTCGCCCAGCCGGCCGTCGAGCGGGGCGAGCGTCAGTGCCCACGCTCGACGGCCAGCGGCATCCACGCGACCAGCGCGCGGTCCGTCGCTCAGCGGGACGAGCCGCGGCGGGCTCAGTCCGCGTCGGCGCCCAGTGCGCGCTCGAAGGCCAGCAGCGTCGACACGACCAGCGCGCGCTGCTCGTCGCTCAGCGGCCCCAGCGCCACACGCCACGCCGCGGCGCCCCGCCCCAGCCAGCCGTCGATCGCCGCATGATGCTCCGGCGCGATGCTCACGATCGTCCGCCGCCGGTCCGCGTCGTCCTCCCGCCGCCGCAGCACCCCCTTCCGGCTGAGGTCGCCCACCATCAGGCTCACCGTCGCCGGCGCCACCTCGAGCCGCGCCGCCAGCTCGCCGACGCCCAGCGCGCCCTCCAGCAGCAGGTACGACAGCAGCGACAAGTGCCGCGGCGCCAGGTTGAACGATGCCAGCTCGGGCGGGGGCGGCGTGCGCTTGGCCCGGCCGACCATGCGCGGCATGAGCAGCAGCAGGGTGCGGACGGCGTCATCGACCGACGTTGACACTGTCTTGCTCCTCAAAGTAGCTTTGCAATCAAAGCAAATTCATCAACAAAGCGAAGGCGAACCCATCATGACCGACGAGCCGGAGCCGGACCGGGTCCGGGCCGCCCGCGAGCAGCTCGCCGCGATCCACGACATGCTCCGCCGGGACCTCGCCGCGGCCCGGCGCGATCCCCGGGCGCACTGCCTCGCGTTCTGCGCCGCGCTCAGCGGGCACCACGGCAACGAGGACGCCGTGTTCCCGCGCATCGAGCGCGCGTTCCCGCAGGCCGCCCCGCTCATCGCGCGGCTGCGCGACGACCACCGGCGCATCGCGAGCCAGATCGCCGCGGAGCCGGACACCGACACGCTGGAGCGCATGGCGGCCGAGCTCGAGGAGCACTTCGCGGTCGAGGAAGCGGAGTTGGTACCGCTGATCAGCCGCCTATGAGCCCGGCCACGATCTTCGCCGAGAGCATGACGAGGGGCAGCCCGCCGCCGGGGTGCACGGACCCGCCCACCAGGAACAGGCCCGGCACTGGGGCACGGTTCGGCGGGCGCAGGAGGCCGCCCAGGCCGTGGCTCGCCGTGCCGTAGATCGCGCCGCCGGGGGAGCGCGTCGCCCGCTCCAGGTCGGCCGGGGTGAGCACGTCGCGGAAGAGCAGGCGGTCGCGCACGTCGTACCCCCGCGCGGCCAGCACCCCGAGCACCCGCTCCGCGTAGTCGTCCCCGGCGGCGGTCCAGTCGACGGCGCCCTGCGGGGCCGCGTTCACCAGCACGAACCAACCCTCGTGGCCGTCCGGGCGCACGAGCGGGTCGTCGGCGGCGGTGACGAAGACCGTCGGGTCCTCGACGGGGCGGGGCGGGCTGCCGAAGATGGCGTCGAACTCGGCGTCGTAGTCGCGCGGGAAGAAGACCGTGTGGTGGGCCAGGCCCGGGGTGCGCCCGCGCAGGCCGAGCAGCAGCACGAAGCCGCCCAGGCTGCGCGTCTCCAGGCGGCGGGCCAGGCGCGGGCGGGGGAGCAGGTCGCGGTACACGTGCAGCGCGTCGGCGTTGGCCACCACGACGTCGGCGGGGACCTCGGTGCCGTCGGCCAGGACCACGCCGGCCGCGCGGGAGCCGGCCACGGCGATCGAGCGCACCGCGGCCCCGGTGACCACGCGCACGCCCCGCTCCAGGCAGCGCTCGAGCAGCGCGTCGGCGAGGGTGCCGAGGCCGCCGCGCAGGTACCACCCGCCGAACTCCAGCTCCGCGAACGGGATCGCCAGCAGCGCGGCCGGGGCGCGGCGGGGGTCGGCGCCCGTGTACGTCGCGTAGCGGTCCAGCAGCATCCGCAGCCGCGGGTCGCGCAGGTGCGTGCGGCCCAGCCCGCGCAGCGTGCGCCCGGGCGCGATCGCGGCGAGGTCGCGCAGGCGCCACGCGAGGCCGGCCATCCGCAGCGGGGAATCCACGGGCGCGGTCAGCACGTGCCGCCAGGACGTCGCCCACACCCGCCCGGCCCGCCGCCACAGCCGCCGCCAGTCCGCCGCCGCGCCGGCCCCGAACGCCGCGGCGATCCGCTCGGCGAACGCGTCCCCGGCGGCCGAGTCGAGGGTGGAGCCGTCCGGGAAGTGGTGGCGCACGATGGGGTCGAGCGGCACCAGGTCCAGCCCGCCGCCGCCCGTCGAGGCGAAGAGCTCGGCCGCGACCTGGGGCAGCGTGAACAGGCTCGGCCCGGTGTCGAAGCGGAACGTCCCGGCATCGGTCTCGCGCACGTGCCGCCCCAGCTTGCCGCCGACCGTCTCCGCCTGCTCGAACACGGTCACCCGGTGCCCGGCCGCGCCCAGCCGCGCCGCGACGGCCAGCCCGCCGACCCCGGCCCCCACCACGACTACAGTTGCCACGTCGGACGGCCCTTCCACGTCGTGCGGCCGCGGCGCGCGAACGAGCGCACCACCAGCCAGGCGAACAGCAGCACCGACACCGGGTGGGCGAGGGCGTCGGGCAGCACGCGGCCGCCGGTCGCCCGGGCGCTCACGACGCGGCCAGCCACGCCCAGGCCGTACGCCAGCAGCCCCCACCACTGTCCGAACAGGACGGACGCGGGCGCCACGACGTAGAGCGCCAGCAGCAGCCCCAGCACCGCCGCCGCGCCCGCGGGCGAGCCGAACGAGGCCCACAGCGACTTCGAGTAGCCCTCGGCGAGCTCGCTCCAGGAGTCGTACATCCGGCAGCGCGCCAGCCCCGAGCCGTCCGCGAGCGCGATTTTCCCGCCGGCCCGCTTGACCGCCCGCGCGAGCTCGATGTCCTCCAGCACCTTGTCCCGCACCGCCGCGTGGCCGCCCGCGCGCACGTACGCGTCCCGGCGCACGACGAGGAACTGCCCGCCGGCCGCGGCCAGCGACGGGCGGGGCGAGCGCTCCATGGCCCGCAGCGGCAGGAACGTCAGCCAGGACCACTGCAGCAGCGGCTGGACGAGGCGCTCGCCCGCGGTGCCGGTCTCGATCCGCGGGTACGGGCTGAGCAGGTCCACATCGGACCGTCGCAGCAGGACGGTCGCGCGGTCGACGGCGTCCGGGGCGAGCACGACGTCGGCGTCGAGGAAGACCAGGACCGTCGCGTCACCGGCGGCGTCGGCGAGCTGCTGGCACGCGTGCGGCTTGCCCAGCCAGCCCGGCGGCAGCGGGCGCCCGGCCAGCAGCGTCACCCGGTCCCCGGCCACGCGCCGCACCAGCTCCGCGGTGCCGTCGGACGAGCCGTCGTCAAGAATCAGCAGGCGTACGGCGGGCGGCAGCTCCAGCAGCGCGCGCAGGCACGGCTCCACCCGCCCGGCCTCGTCGCGCAGCGGCAGGAGCACCGCCACGGAGTCGGCCGCGGAGTCCACTGGGGAGTCCGCTGTGGAAATCGGGCGCCGTAGGAGGCGGGCGTTCACGAGCGTGTGGACCAGCAGCGCGAGCAGGGCCGCGCAGGCGATCAGGAGCGCCACAGCCGCACCGCCAGCGGGATCGCGACGAGCCCCATGCCCAGGGCTCCCCAGGCCGCCGACGCGGGGAGCCCGAGAAGGACCGCATGGGCCAGGATGCTCGAGGCGTACGTCCACAGGTACATCGCGTACATGGGCGCGTCGTTGCCGGGCTTCGCTCCCGCCGCGGCGTGCAGCAGGGCCATGAGCGCGACGGCCACGACCAGCCAGCCGAGGTAGTTGGTGAGCGGGATGCCCGCCACGCCGGGGAGGGCGGGCGAGTCCGTGTGCCACAGCCAGTACCGTTGCCGGACCATCTGGGGATCGAGGAACAGGTCCCAGGCCGCGAGCCCGACGCCGGCCACGGCGATGCGGGCACCGGTTCGCGCGGTCAACCGCCCCGCGGCGACCCACGCGGGCCACGCCATCCACGTCCACGCCAGCGGGATGACCAGCGGCACGCCGAGCAGTCGCGGGCCGAGCGCGCCGGTGTAGTCGTAGTCGCCGAACGGGTAGCCGGTCGAGCGCCCGATCGCCTCGACGAGGAACCCGCCGCCGGTCGTCACGAGCACCAGGGCGCCGGCGGTGCGCGGGCCGCGGGTCACCCACGCGTGCGCGACCGACACGACGTACCCGAGGCCGACGGTGGCGACCACGAGCGCGGTGCGGGCGGGGCCGCCGGTCAGCGGGTACGCGATCTCCGCGAGCACGAGGGCGCCGAACAGCGCCCAGATCGGTCTCACAGCGGCAGCCGGCGGCCCAGCACGGCGAAGGGGCGGTCGTCGCCCGGGAAGTTGAAGTGGCGCAGGACGTCGACGAAGCCGAAGCGGCGGTACAGCCGCCACGCCCGCGAGGTGTCCTCGGGCGCCTCCGGGGTGGACAGCAGCACGGTCTGGTGCGCCGCGCGCTGGAGCAGGTCGTGCAGCTGGCGGGCCCCGATGCCGTTGCCCTGCGCGTGCGGGCGGACGTGCAGCTCGACCAGCTCGAAGCAGTCGGTCAGCCAGAGCTTGCGCGCGTCGCGGCGCAGCGCGTTGCGCACCTGGTCGTGCCACCACTGGCCGCTGGTGCCGCGGTAGCCGTAGCCGAAGCCGAGCAGGTTGCCGTCGTCGTCGAGCGTGGCGACCGCCTCGAACGAGTCCCGGCGGGTGTGCCCGGCGACGTAGCCGCGACGGGTCTGCAGCAGCTGCACGGAGTACCCCATCGCCTCCCCGTAGACGGCGATGACGTCATCGAGCCGCTCGAGCAGGTCCTCGCCTCGCCACCGCACGAGCCTCACTGGCCGTCCCTCCACCCGATCACCTGTCGGTCGCCGTCGATGCCGAGCACACGGAAGCGGGCGAACAGCTCCTCCGCATACCATCCCAGCTCCGCCGTGCGCGTCACGACCGCGGCGTGCTCGGGCCGACGGTACGCGAACCGCACGACGTCCGCCGCGGAGCGCCAGACGCTCATCGTGCCCTGGAATCCTACGGGGGCCTCGCCGAAGCCGAAGGCGCAGTGGAGCCCTTCGGCCCCGTCGACGGCGATCCCTTCGATGGACTTCCAGAACGCTCTCGCGAGCCGCGGCCGCAGTCGCGCTCGTGTGAGCACCGCGACCGGCCCGTCGTCCTTAACGGCTTGCACCGGCTTTCCGGCTTGCACCGGCTTTCCGGCTTGCACCGGCTTTCCGGCTTGCACCGGCTTTCCGGCTTGCACTGGCGTGAACGGCGACCTTCCGGACCACGTCCCGCGGGCGGCGATCGGCTCCAGCGTCAGGGTGCAGCTCGAGATCGCGCCACGCATCGGCGGTACCGTGGCCGCGTCCCCGGCCACCAGAGCGGCCCATCGGGTCAGGTCGGCCGAGCCCACCCCGAACTCGCTGCCCCTGCCGGTGCCGAGCAGCTTCGCGAACTCGGCCGTGCGCCGGACCCGCCGCCGGTCGAACGCCATGGACCAGAACATCGCCGGGATCGCGCGCTTCGGCACCCGCCACACGTGCAGCCGGACGGTCACGCCACTTCGGCGGCGGTACCGCTGGTGATGCGCACCAGCTCCGCGTACGTGATCGGGAAGACCGCCTGGGGGATGCCGCCCGCGGCCCAGACCTCGCCGTACTGCCCGAGATCCACGTCCACCAGCGTGCGCAGCGGCTTCGGGTGCCCCAGCGGCGACACCCCGCCGATGACCTGTCCCGTGTTGACGCGCACGAAGTCCGGCTCGGCGCGCTTGAGCTTGGCGATGCCGAGCAGCGCGGCGACCTTGGCCGTGTCGACCCGGTGCGCGCCGGACGTGAGCACGAGCAGCGGCTCCCCGTCGGCGTTGAAGATCAGCGAGTTGGCGATCTGGCCCACCTCGATGCCGAGCGCGGCGGCGGCCGCGGCGGCGGTGTGGACCGGCTCGGTGAGCACCTTGACCTGGCACGGGCGGCCGGATTCGTCGCGGGCCCCGGCCGCGTCGAGCGCGTCCTGGATCGCCTGGACGTTGGGATGAGGCTGCATGCCTTCTATCTTGCCTTCCCTGCTTCGGCCGGCCTCCGGGCCTTGGTCGTCGCTCGCTTGGTGCCGATATGTCGGCCGCTTCGCGGCCGAACCGGCCGACATATCGGATTTATACGGCGCTGGGCGATATGTCCATTACCGCGGCCTCGTATTTTTGTCGTACCCCGCCGCTATGGTGCGGATATGACGGTGGGGGCGCGGCGGATGCGGGCCCAGCTGCTGTCCGGGCCACCCGCGGACGGCGCGCTGGCCGCGGTCGAGCGGCTGGTGGGCGTGCAGGCGCAGTCCTGGCCCGCGGCCCGCCTCGCCGTGCGGGCCCGCACCCGGGACGTGACCGCCGCCGACGTCGACGGCGCCCTGGCCCGCGGCGAGCTGGCCCGCACCTGGCTGATGCGCGGCACCCTGCACCTGGTCGCCGCCGCCGACCTCGGCTGGCTGACCGACCTCTTCGGCCCGCTCAACCGGGCCGCGGGGCAGCGCCGGCGCGAGGAGCTCGGTGTCGTCGACGAGGTTGTCGAGCAGGCCCTGGCCGAGCTGCCCGGCATCCTGGCCGGCGCGGGCCCGATGGACCGCGCCGAGCTGATCACCCGCCTGGTGCGCCGCGGCGTGCGCGTCGAGGAGTCCGGCCAGGCGCCCGCCCACCTGGTGGCCTGCGCCGCCTCCGAGGGCCTGGTCTGCCGCGGCCCCGACGTGCGCGGCCGCCCGACGGTGCTCCTCGCCGGCGAGATCCGCGCCGCGCCGGCGACGGGCGGCCCGCGCCGCTTCCCCGGCGACGCGGCCCTGGCCGAGCTGGCCCGGCGCTACCTGCTCGGCTACGGCCCCGCGAACGAGGCCGACCTCGCCACCTGGTCAGGCCTGCCGCTGCCCACCGCCCGGCGCGCCCTGACCCTGTGCTCGGACCCCGCCGGCCTGGCCGCGGCTGTCCCGCCCGCGCGGCTGCTGGGCCAGTTCGACGCGGTCCTGCTGGGGTACCACGACCGCGCCTTCGTCCTGCCTCCCGAACACGTCCGCCGCGTCAACGCGGGCGGCGGCCTGATCGCCCCCACCTTCCTGGTCGACGGCCAGGTCGCCGGCGTGTGGCGCCGCTCGGGCCGGCGGGTCGTGCTCCGGCCGTTCACCGCCGGCCGCCTGCCGGGCAAGGTGCGGGGCGCCATCGAGGCCGAGGTCGCGGACATGGCCCGCTTCCTGGGCGAGCGCCTGACCCCGGCCTGGGAGGACGCATGACCTCGCTCAGTAGTCGTCGCGCCCCGGCCCTGACCTTGGCCTTGACCTGCATGACCTCGTCCAGCCGTCATCGCGCCAGGGCTCTGACCTCGTCCGGCCGTCGTCGCGCTCGGGTTCTGACCTCGGCTCCCGTGCTGCCGCTCGGCCGCAGGGATGATCACCCGAACGGATGTTCGAAAAACCTGCCCCAAACACTGCCGCGCACGAACCCCGCGGTGTACTCTTAATCCATCGAACGAATGTTCGAACTGCTTCGGGAAAGCGATTCGCGGCGCTGATCCCGAGCGCGGTCCGCGACACCGCGGAGGCCGGATTTTCGCGGGTCTGGCCTCAGGCGGGGCCGCCGTTCGCCGTCCACGACCCCCGGGCGGCGAACGGCGACCCAGCCGGTCGGGTGTGGTGTGGGGAAGCTCCACACCCGACCGGCACGCCGTCGCAGTCGCGGACCGGCACTCGCTCGACCTACAACTTCATCCGTTCCCCGGGCTCCACCGCTCCATCCCGATCCCGCGGCGTGACTGGAAGACGGCTCCGGCCGACTCCCGCGCACCCGCGGCCGAGGCTCCGCAGCTTCGCCCGACCGGCGAGGACTGATCCACACCGCCAGGCGGTCGCGACTCCCCCCGCGACGGCCCGGCATGCGCACCACGCGCAACCCACAGGCGCAGGCACGACCCTGCCGACGCACCACCGAGGGAGAGCACCGATGCCGACGAACCGATCGACCAGCTCGTCCAACATCAGTCGTTTCCCGGCCCCCGCCTCGACCGCCGGGCCGGACGGCGGTGCGTCCCGCCGGCAGCTCCCGATCCCCGCGCACGCGCTTCCCCACCGCACCCCGCGCGAGCTGCTCACCATGGCCCGCCACGGCCTGGAAGAGGCCGCCGAGATCCGCGCCGACGGCATGCGCTACGCGACCGCCCACCTGGCCGCCCTGCGCGCGGCCGCCGCGGTCCTGGCCGCCCGAGCCGTCCCCGCCGCCCCCGGCCGCCGCAGCCGAGTGACCAGCGTCTGGTCCCTGCTGGTCCTGGTCGCCCCGGAGCTGAGCGAGTGGTCCGCCTTCTTCGCCTCGACCGCGAGCAAGCGCTCCGCGGCCGAGGCCGGCATCCCGCGCGTGGTCACCGCCCGTGAGGCCGACGACCTGATGCGCTCCGCGGAGCAGTTCATCGCCGTCATCGAGGTCGCCCTCGGCTACTCATACCAGCCGAGGCTCGAAGGCCTGGCCAGCTGACCCGCCGTCCCGCCAAGCCCGTGCCCGCCACCACCAGCCGCCCGCGCTCGTCGCCACCCGAGCCCCCGGCCCCACCCAGCGCCCCGGCCCCGGATCACACCGCGGCCGGCGCTGGCCCACGCCCGGGCACGAGGAGCGCGTCAAGCTCTTCGGCCCGCACGCCCGTCAGCTCCCCGGCTCCCGCTCATTCCGCGGCGTCCGCCCGATCCTCGACGCCCGTCGCGCCGGAGTGCACCGATCTGGCGCCGCGCCGTTCGGTGACCAGTGCCGGGCCGCGCTCAAGTGCGAGGAGCGCGCCGGGCTCGTCGGCGTCTGGACGGGCCGCGCGATCGGTTTCGGCCGTCTTCTCGCGCTCCGGCTCGGTGCCGGGCCCGAGCGTGATCGCCTCCTCGCCCTCCGAGCCTGCGGCGCGCCCGGCCCCCGTGTCCGTGGCTCCTGCAGCAGTGCCGGGTCAGGAGCAGGTCGCCTTGGCTGCCGGTCGAGTCGCGGGCGGCGTTCTTGCGGCCCGGCCCGTCGGGGCAGTGGCCTCTGATGCTGCGACGCGGCCGGTCTTCGTCGCGCCGCATTCGGCTGTGCCGGTGCTCGCCGCGTTCGTGTCGCTGTCCGAGTCCGTCGCGGGCGGTGAAGCATCCGTCGTCGCGCCTCGGGCTGTTCCCGCGGTCGAGTTCAAGCCGCCGATCGAGTTCGAGTCCGGCTCCGAATGTGACGATCGCGTGGTTGCGTCCGGAATTCTCGGGGCAGTGCAACCGTTCGGCGCCCCCGTGTCTGGAGTGCAGCCGGTGGCCAGGGTCCGGCCGTTCGACGTTGCTGCGTCCGAGCGCGTTGCTGACGCATCCGTGGTGCGGTCGGTCGGCGCGGCCGAGCGCGTTGCCGACGTGTCCGGGGTGCGGTCGGTCGCTGCGGGCGGGCGTGGTGTTGCCGTGGCCGGGGTCTCGGTGCTTGATGTTGGCGTGTCCGTTCCTGCGTTTGTGCCGATGGCCCCCACCGTCGTGTACGCGCCGGTCGTGGCCCCGCCCGAGGGCTCGGTCTCTGTGTGGTTCGTTCCGCCCGGGGCCGCGTGGCCCGGATTCCTCACCGCGCCGCCGGGCGAATCCGCCGGCGGCGAGCGCGAGGACTGAGCGGTCGCTCGTCGCCAGGTAGCGCGGCGAGCTGAGGGCGATTTGCCCGTATTTATGCAGACTTATCTTCCGGGGATTCGCCGGGAGGCCGGGTAGCACAACATGTGGGGGAGCAAGGAGCCGTGGCTGGCACATCGGCTTCGGTGGGCGCCGAGTTCGAGGGCGGGGCGTACGACGACGTGCGCCCCGAGGATGACGACTGGTCCACGATCAGCGTCGTCGGGGGCCGGGCCGCCCGGCGCCTCGATCGTTCGGCGGCCGCGGAGTCCGGGGGCGGGCGGGCGGAACCCGGTGGGGCGCTGGGGGAGGCCCGGGCCTTCGTGCGCCAGCTGGCCGGCCGGGACAAGGGCGGGGCCACAGTCACGGCCATCGGCGCGGCGACGTCCGCCGGACTGGCAGGCCCGGCAAGACGCGGCGGCGCGGAGACCGCCGGAGAGCGCCGAAGCGTCCAAAGCCCTGCAAAACGGGGCAACGCGGAGGCTGTCGGAGAGCGCCGAAGCGCCCAAATCCCCGCAAAACAGAGCAACGCGGAGACCGTCGGGGAGCGCCGAAGCCCCGAGAGCCTCACAAGCCGGGAAAGCGCGGAGATCGTCGGGGAGCGCCGAAGCGCCGAGAGCGCAGAGAGCACTGGGAGACGGCGGGCCGCGGGGCGGCAGGTCGTGCAGGCCGCAGGGCTGGGCGGCGTGGTGCGTACGGCCGGCGAGCGCGATGCCGAGATCCTCGCCGGCGCGAAGACCTTGCCCGTGCTCGCCGGGCTGCGGGACCTCCTCCCAGGCGGCGGGCTGCGCCGCGGAGCGACCGTGGCCGTGCACACCTCCTCCGTGCTGCTCGCCCTGCTCGCGGCGGCATCGAGGAGCGGGTCCTGGTGCGCGGTCGTCGGGCTGCCGGCGCTCAGCCCGGTCGCGGCCGCCGAGATGGGGATCGCGCTCGAGCGGCTCGCGCTGGTGCCGCATCCCGGTACCGAATGGACCACCATCGTGGCCGCGCTGCTCGACGGGTTCGACATCGTCGTCGCGGCGCCGCCGGGGCCGATCGCGCCCGTCGTGGCGTCGCGGCTGGCGGCCCGGGCCCGGCAGCGGGGGAGTGTGCTCATGCCCGCCGGGTCGTGGGCGGGGGCCGATCTGGTCCTCGCGCCGATTCGCCGGGCCTGGGCCGGGCTCGGGGCTGGGCGTGGGCGCCTGCGGGCCCGGGAGCTCACCATTCAGGCCCGGGGGCGCGGGTCCGCCGCCGCGCCGCGCGAGGTCACGCTGCGGCTTCCCGAGGTCTCGGGCGTGCTGCCGGCGGTGGCCGGGTCGGCGGAGAGCAGGCCGGCGGTGGCCGGGGCCGGGAACGACGCGGTGCAGAACAGCCCGCTGCGCAGGGTGGGGTGACGAGGGCCGTGCGGACGATTGTGATCTGGTGTCCCGACTGGCCGATCGTGGCGGCCGAGATCGTGGACGGCTACCCGGCGCAGGAGCCCGTCGCCGTCCTGCACGCGAACCGGGTGCTCGTCGCGTCCCCGGCCGCGCGGGAGGAGGGCGTGAAACGCGGGCTGCGCAAGCGCGAGGCCCAGGGGCGCTGCCCCCACCTGATCGTGCTGGAGCACGACCCCGGCCGCGACATGCTCGCGTTCGAGCCGGTCCTCGCGGCCGTCGAGGGCATCGCGGCCGGGGTCGAGGCGCTGCGGCCGGGGGCGTGCGCGCTGGCCGCTCGCGGGCCCGCGCGGTACTACGGCGGCGAGGCGGCCGCGGCCGAGCGGATCGTCGAGCAGATCGCGCAGCAGTGCGGCGTCGAGGCGCAGGCCGGCATCGCCGAGGGCACGTTCGCGGCGGGGCTGGCCGCGCGGGCGGGCGTCCTGGTGCCGGACGGCGAGACCGCGGACTTCCTGGCGGGGCTGAGCATCGCGGCGATCGGGCGGCCCAACCTCGTCGACCTGCTGCGGCGGCTCGGCATCCACACGCTCGGGGAGTTCGCGGCGCTGCCGGGGGCCGACGTGCTGGACCGGTTCGGGTTCGACGCGGCGCTCGCGCACCGGCTGGCCGGCGGGCGCGACGAGCGGCCCCTCGCCCCGCGCCGCACGCCGCCCGACCTCGACGTGAGCGAGACGTTCGACGAGCCGATCGAGCGCGTCGACGCGGCCGCGTTCGCCGCCCGGGGGCTCGCCGAGCGGCTGCACGACCGGCTCGCCTCGCACGGGCTGGCCTGCACCCGCCTGGCGATCGAGGCGACCACGGAGACCGGCGAGGAGCTGGTC
This sequence comes from Dactylosporangium sp. NPDC000244, assembly GCF_040300725.1. NCBI lineage: Bacteria > Bacillati > Actinomycetota > Actinomycetes > Micromonosporales > Micromonosporaceae > Dactylosporangium > Dactylosporangium sp. NPDC000244. Next base: position 68,969 of record NZ_JBEPEH010000016.1, on the reverse strand, counting down.
CGCACCTGGCGCCACGACGGCCTGCTGAGCGTGAACGCCGTCGCCGACCGCCTGCGCTGGCAGCTGGAGGGGTGGGTTCGGCTCGCGCAAAACGGACAAGAGAAAAGAATCGTAAGAATCAGACTTGTTCCCGAAGGGGTGGTCGAGCACCTTGGGCTGCAACCCGGGCTCTGGGGCGAGGCCGGCGAGGAGCGCGACCGGGCGCACCGGGCGATGAGCCGCGTCCAGGGACTCCTCGGCCCCGACGCCGTGCTCACCGCCGTGCTCGACGGCGGCCGCGCCGACAAGAGCCGCATCCGCCTCGTGGCCTGGGGCGACGAGCGGGTCGCGCGGGGCACCGAGGCCCCGTGGCCGGGCCGCGTCCCGGGCCCGAGCCCCGCCACCGTCTACCCCGAGCCCCTCCCCGCCGAGGTCCTCGACGAGCACCACCAGAGGGTCCAGGTCAGCGGCCGCCTGGAACTGGGCAGTCCCCCCAGATACGCACAGATCGCCGACGAGCCGGCAGTCGAGATCAAGGCCTGGGCCGGCCCCTGGCCGATCGACGAGCGCTGGTGGGACGAGGAGGAGGCCACACGGGCGGCCCGCTTCCAGATCCAGCTCGAGGACGAGCGCGCCTACCTGGCGGTACTGCGGAACGGATCCTGGTTCATGGAAGCGATGTACGACTGATGGGCTTCACCAATCCCGACATCCCGTGGAAGCGGCTGCAGCAGCAGATGAGCTGGGAGCCGCCCGGCCCGGACTACCACCCCGACGTCCTGTCGGCCGACGGCGGCGACGGCCCGGCGTGGTCCCGCAAGCGCCCGGAGTATCAGAAACCAGACATACACTATCAAAAATCGACCGTCCCGTACGCCGAGCTGCACTGCCACAGCAACTTCAGCTTCCTCGACGGCGCGAGCCACCCCGAGGACCTGGCCGAGACCGCCGCGCGCCTGGGGCTGGAGACGCTCGCGATCACCGACCACGACGGCTTCTACGGCGTCGTGCGCTTCGCCGAGGCCGCCCGGGCGCTCGAGCTGCGCACGGTGTTCGGCGCGGAGCTCTCCCTCGGCCTGCCCGGCCCGCAGAACGGCGAGCCCGACCCGCTCGGCCGGCACCTGCTGCTGCTCGCCCGCGGCCCCGAGGGCTACGCCCGGCTCTCCCGCGTGCTCAGCGAGGCGCACCTGCGCGGCGGCGAGAAGGGCCGCCCGGTGTACGACCTGGAGCAGACGGCCGCCGCCCTGCGCGACCACGTCGTGCTGCTCACCGGCTGCCGCAAGGGCCTGGTGCCCGCGGCCCTGCTCGAACACGGCCCGGCCGCGGCCCGCAAGGAGCTCGACCGGCTCACCGCGCTCTTCGGCCCCGAGTCGGTGGTCGTCGAGCTGACCTCACACGGCGACCCCCTGGACGACGAGCGCAACGACGCCCTGGCCGGCCTGAACCCCGGCCTCACGACCATGGCCACCAACAACGTCCACTACGCCCAGCCCCGGCAGCGCAGGCTCGCCACCGCCCTGGCCGCGGTCCGGGCCCGCCGCAGCCTCGACGAGATCGACGGCTGGCTCCCGGCCGCCGGCTCGGCCTACCTGCGCTCCGGCGAGGAGATGGCCCGGCGGTTCGCCGCCTTCCCGGATGCCGTACCGAACGCGGCGAGACTCGGCCGCGAGCTCGCCTTCGACCTGCAGCTGGTGGCCCCGAACCTGCCCGCCTACCCGGTGCCCCGGCCCGGCGTGAGCGAGATGGAGTGGCTGCGCCACCTCACGGCGCAGGGCGCGAAGGAGCGGTACCCCGGCAACCAGAAGGCCCACGAGCAGCTCGAACACGAGCTGGCGCTGATCGAGGAGCTGGATTTTCCGGGGTACTTCCTGGTGGTCCACGACATCGTCACCTTCTGCCGCGACAACGGCATCTACTGCCAGGGCCGGGGCTCGGCGGCCAACTCCGCGGTCTGCTACGCGCTCAAGATCACCAATGTCGACGCGGTGCGGTGGGGGCTGCTGTTCGAGCGGTTCCTGTCCCCGGAGCGCGACGGGCCGCCGGACATCGACATCGACATCGAGTCCGACCGGCGCGAGGAGGTCATCCAGCACGTCTACGGCAAGTACGGGCGCACCTTCACGGCCCAGGTCGCCAACGTCATCTCGTACCGCCCGAAGTCCGCCGTCCGCGACATGGCCAAGGCGTTCGGCCACTCACCGGGCCAGCAGGACGCGTGGAGCAAACAGGTCGAGCGCTGGGGTGCCATAGCCGTGAGCGAGGTGGAGGAGATTCCCAAGCCCGTCGTGGACTTCGCCAACGAGCTGCTGACCTTCCCGCGGCACCTCGGCATCCACTCCGGCGGCATGGTCATCTGCGACCGGCCCGTGATCGAGGTGTGCCCGGTCGAGCACGCCCGCATGGAGAACCGGACCGTCCTGCAGTGGGACAAGGACGACTGCGCGGCCGTCGGGCTGGTCAAGTTCGACCTGCTGGGCCTGGGCATGCTCTCGGCGCTGCGGTACGCCTTCGAGATGATCGACTCCGAGCTGGACATCGCGCACATGCCCCTGGACGACCCCGAGGTGTACGACATGCTCTGCCGCGCCGACTCCGTGGGCGTGTTCCAGGTGGAGAGCCGGGCCCAGATGGCGACCCTGCCGCGGCTCAAGCCCCGCGAGTTCTACGACCTGGTCGTCGAGGTCGCCCTGATCAGACCGGGTCCGATCCAGGGCGGCTCCGTGCACCCGTACATCCGCCGCAAGAACGGCCAGGAGGAGATCACGTATCCGCACGAGCTGCTCAAGCCCTCGCTGGAGAAGACCCTCGGCGTGCCGCTGTTCCAGGAGCAGCTCATGCAGATGGCCATCGACGTCGCCGGGTTCACCCCCGCCGAGTCCGACGAACTGCGCCGGGCCATGGGCTCGAAGCGCTCGATGGAGCGGATGGGCGCGATCCGCGACCGGCTCTTCGCCGGCATGGCCCGCAACGGCATCACCGGCCCGCTGGCCGCGGAGCTGTTCGACAAGCTGGCCGCGTTCGCCAACTACGGCTTCCCGGAGAGCCACGCGATGAGCTTCGCCTACCTGGTCTACGCGAGCGCCTGGCTCAAGCGGTACCACCCGGCCGCGTTCTGCGCCGCGCTGCTCAACGCCCAGCCGATGGGCTTCTACTCGCCGCAGTCCCTGGTCGACGACGCCCGCCGGCACGGGGTGGAGGTGCGCCGGCCCGACATCAACGCGAGCGCCGCGGCGGCGACGCTGGAGGGGGAGCACCTCGACGAGATCGCGGACGCCCCGCGCGACTGGGGCCGCGGCGGCCCCGCCGTACGGCTCGGCTTCACGTCCGTGCGCACGCTGGGCGACGCGGTGGCCGAGCGCATCGCGGCGGTACGGGCGGAAGGCGGCCCCTACACCTCGCTGACCGACGTCGCGCGGCGGGCCGGCCTGTCGGCGGTACACCTGGAGGCACTGGCGACCGCGGACGCCTTCGCGAGCCTCGGGCTCACCCGGCGCGAGGCGCTGTGGGCGGCCGGCGCCGCGGCCCGCGAGACGGCGAACCGGCTGCCCGGCACGGTCGGCGGCCAGCACGCCCCGATGCTGCCCGGGATGGACGCGGTCGAGCGGATGGTCGCCGACGTGTGGGCGACCGGCCTGGCCCCGGACGCGCACCCGGCCCAGTTCGCCCGCCCCTACCTCGACACCATCGGCGCCGTCTCGGTCGAGGCCCTGCACGGGGTCTCGGCCGGGCGCCGGGTGTCGGTCGGCGGGATCGTCACCCACCGCCAGCGCCCGGCCACGGCGGGCGGGGTCACGTTCATCAACCTCGAGGACGAGACCGGGATGCTGAACGTGACCTGCACGCCGGGGCTCTGGCAGCGGTACCGCAAGGTCGCGCGGACGGCGAACGCGATGGTGATCCGCGGGGTGCTCGAGAAGGCCGAGGGCGTGCTCAACCTGCGGGCCGATCACCTGGCGGTGCTGAGCCTGCCGATCCGCTCCCCGAGCCGCGACTTCCGCTGAGCCCCGCGGGTCCCGCTCACCCGGTCGCGAGCCGGTCCCAGTCGGCCGCGAACTTCATCGGGTCGGACGGGTCCGCCTTGATCGGGATCACGCCGCCGGGCTGCATCACCGAGACGCGATCGAGCGGCACCGCGAACACGGCCGGCCCGGCGACGGGGGCGCGGCCCTCGACGGCGACGTGCAGCTGGGCCGAGTACACCGGCCGCCCCTGCTCGTCCAGGCTGCCCGCGAACTCGGCGGCGAGCACCCGGATGGTGCCGGGAAGCCCCGTGGCGAGGATCTGCTCCCTCGTGAACGCGGATACGGCCAAGGGCGCCGGCGCCGCCGCGAAGGACCACTCGATCAAGACCTTGGCCGGGTCCAGCGGGTCCACGAGCACCGTGAGCGGGCGGCCGGCGGCGAGCATGCCGGTCGCGATGAGCGGCACGAACTCCTTCACCGTCGTGTCGTAGGTGCCGTGCCCGGGCGCGGTGATGCGCAGCTGGAGGGCGACCTGCGGCTGCTCGTTCACGTACACCCCGGTCTGGCGCGCGCCGAGCACCTGCGCGGTGCCGCGTACCCCGCGCTCGAGCAGCGCCGGGGCCTCCCCGGTGCCCGGTACCTCGCGCTCGAGCAGCGCCCGGGCCTCGCGGAACCGCCGGTGCAAGCGCATCCCGAACACGAACAGGATCACGGCGGTGGCCGCGAGCGCGACGCCGACCAGCAGGAACGTGGTCCTCACCACGGGCACGAAGCTCCCGACCACGATGAAGGCGACGCCGAGGAGAAACTCGAAGACGGCAATCAGATACATGATGATGGCCGGCCCGCGCAGAGTGGTCATGCCGCGAATGGTGGGACAGTCAGCCCTTCGCCGCTGTCGTCTCCGCGACGGGTTCGTGTCGCTTCGTGCGCCACAGCCAGAAGAGTCCGATGAACGGCAGGATCAGGGGGACGTACCCGTACCCCTGTCCGTAGTCCGACCAGACCGTCGCGTCCGGGAACGCCTTGCCGTCCACGAGGCTCGCGGTGCCCACGGCGAGCACCCCGAGCAGCTCGAACCCGACCGCGAACCAGGCGACCCGGCGCGAGGTGGCGCTGGAGCGGGCCAGGGCGACGGTGGCCACGATGTAGACGAGCGCGGCCAGCGCGGACAGCGAGTAGGCCAGCGGGGCCTCGGAGAACTTGGTGCCGATCTGCACGCCGGCCCGGGCGCTCGCCGACAGCGCGAAGACGCCGTAGACGAACACGAGCACGCGCCCGAAGCCGCGGTTCAGCGGTTTGCCGGTCGAGCCGGTGGGTTTGGGTGTGTCAGCCATTCCAGATCTGTCCGAGTCGCAGGATGAGCACGGGCACGATGACCGCCGCCGCGCCGATGAGCAGCGATCCCCAGCGGGTCGGCTCCATGCGGGCCAGCACGATGCCGGCCGGGGGGAGCAGGACCGCGGTGAGCAGGTATCCGATGAGCGTGACGAGGTCCCCGCCGTGCGGCTCGCCACCGCCCGCCAGCCGCACCACCAGCGCCACGACCTGCACGAGCACCAGCGCCTCGACCAGCCAGAGGCCCGCGAACAGCGGCCGGGACGGCTCACGCTGCCGGAAGAACTCCACGAACGCCCAGGCGGCGAGCGCGAGCGACAGCACGTGGGTGGCGACAGCCAGCGGCCCGATCACGGCCGAAGCGTATCGGGCCGCGCCGGATGCCCTGGCTGGAGGTGCCGGCCGGATGTCTCGGCCGGATGTCTCGGCCGGAGGTAGGACACGCCCTGCTCCGCGAGCATGGTTCACTTCTGTCGGCTACCCGCCACTGGCACATTTCCGGGATTGTTCCGCGCCACCGTGGCCGTACCGTTCATCGCAGCGAAACACGACGACCAAGGGGAACGACAATGAGCGACTTCGACGCCGGCGACACTGGTCACGACGTGGACTACGGCCACTTCGAGGCCGGTCAGGAGCACGGCCAGATGGACCAGCTGCACCACGCGGCGGGCTCGGAGGCCGACTACAACAACCAGTTCGGCGTGTTCGAGCAGGACCACCACACCGCCGAGTCGACGGACTTCTCGCAGGGCCACCACGTCGAGTACGACGCGCCGGCGGCCGTGCACTACGAGTCGGACGACTTCACGAACTACTCGCACGACGCGACCTCGGACGACCACGTCTTCGCCGCCGAGGGCAGCGAGAACGCCCACCAGGCCAACTTCAACGAGCTCGACCAGCTGGAGAACAGCTTCGGCAAGTCGTTCGTCGACGGCACGGAGTTCCACAGTGGCGAGGGCCAGTTCGGCGTCGCGGGCAACTAGTCCCAGCCCGCACCACCCAGCACCAAGCATCAGCACAGAGAGTGCCCGGCCGGCTCGCCCCGGCCGGGCATTCGTGCGTCCGGCGGGGTCCCTCAGGCGTGGCCGAGAATGCGGTGGGGGACGTACGGGGACTCGAGGCGTTCGACCTCCCGCTCGTCCAGCGACAGCTCCGTCGCCGCGATGGCGTCCTCCAGGTGGTGCAGCTTCGTTGCGCCGACGATCGGGGCCGTCACCGCGGGCTTCGACAGCAGCCAGGCCAGGGCCGTCTGGGCCGGGGAGACGCCGCGCCCGGCGGCCAGGGCGGCGTTGGCGTCCACGACGTTGAAGTCGTCCTCGGAGTACAGCTGGTCGCCGTACGGGTCGTTGTTCGCCCGGGTCGTGCGCCGCTCGCCGCCGCGGCCCCGGTTGCCGGCCAGCAGGCCGCGGGCCAGCGGGCTCCAGGGGATCACGCCGACGCCCTGGTCCGCGCAGAGCGGGAGCATCTCGCGCTCCTCCTCGCGGTACACCAGGTTGTAGTGGTTCTGCATCGACACGAACGGGGTCCAGCCGTTCTCGCGGGCGAGGTACTGGGCCTTGGAGAACTGCCAGGCGTACATGCTGGACGCCCCGATGTAGCGGGCCTTGCCGGCGCGGACGACGTCGTGCAGGGCCTGCATCGTCTCCTCGATCGGGGTGGCGGGGTCCCAGCGGTGGATCTGGTACAGGTCGACGTGGTCGGTGCCGAGGCGGCGCAGCGAGTCGTCGATGCCCGCGAGGATGTGCTTGCGGGACAGGCCGCCGTCGTTGGGGGCGTCGCTCATCCGGCCGTGGACCTTCGTGGCCAGGACGTAGTCGTCGCGGCGCTGGAAGTACTTCGCCAGCAGCCGGCCCGTGATCACCTCGCTGGCGCCGAGGGAGTAGACGTCGGCCGTGTCGAAGAACGTGATCCCGGCCTCGGCGGCGCGGCGCACGAACGGGTCGGCACCCTCCTCGCCCAGCGCCCAGGGGCGCTGGGCCGGATCGCCGTAGCTCATCATGCCGAGACAGATTTCGGAGACCTGCAGGCCGGTCCGGCCGAGTCGCACTTGCTTCATGTCTGAAAAACTATCGTGGTGCCCATCCTCGGACGACTGCATCTCGTGACCGACACCCGGCCCGGCCGCAACGCGCTCGAGGTCGTCGCGGCGGCCCTGCGCGCCGGCTTCGACACGGTGCAGGTGCGCCCCGAGGACGCCCTGACCGACCGCGAGGCCTTCGAGCTGACCGTGCGCGTGCTGGCCATGTGCCGCGAGCTGGGCCGCACGTGCCTGGTCAACGACCGGCTGCACCTCGCGCTCGCGGCCGGGGCCGACGGCGGGCACGTCGGCGCCGACGACCTGCCGGTGGCCGCGGCCCGGCGCATCCTCGGCCCGCACGCGATCCTCGGCGCGACCGCCCGCGACCCGCACACGGCGCGCCGGGCGGTCGCCGACGGGGCCTCCTACCTCGGCGTCGGGCCCGCGTTCGCGACCACCACGAAGAGCGGGCTGCCCGACGCGATCGGCCCGGCCGGGGTGCGCGCGGTGGCCGAGGCGGTGCCCGTGCCCGTGGTGGCGATCGGCGGGGTGACCGCGGCCCGGGCCGGCGAGCTGTTCGCGGCCGGCGCGCACGCCGTCGCCGTGGTGGGCGCGGTCAGCGGCGCGGCGGACCCGTACGCGGCGGCCCGGGAGTTCCTGGAGTGCCCGGCATGAGCATGAGCATGAGCATCGGCATCGTGGGCGGCGGGATCATCGGGCTCAGCATCGCCTTCGAGCTCGTCGAGCGGGGTGCCGGGGGCATCACGGTGTACGACGGCGACCCCGCACGAGGCGCCGGGCTGGTCGCGGCCGGGATGCTCGCGCCCACGGCCGAGGCCGTCTTCGGCGAGGAGGATCTGCAGGCGCTGATGCTCGAGTCGATGCGCCGCTGGCCGTCGTTCGCCGAGCGGGTCGAGGCGCGGACCGGACTGCCGATCTCGTACCGCACCGACGGCACCCTCCTCGTCGCGCTCACCGCCGACGACCAGGCCGAGATCGACCGGCTCATCGGCTTCTACCGCCGCGCCGGCACCCCGATCGAGCCGCTCACCGGCCGCGAGCTGCGCGAGCGCGAGCCGCTGCTCGCCCCGCGGGTCCGCGGCGGCGCCCTCGCCTCCGGCGATCACCAGGTCGACCCGCGGCTGCTGCTGCGGGCCCTGCGCACCCTGCCGGTGCGGTTCGAGGCGCGGGACGTCGCCGACCCGTCCACCCTGCGGGACGATGTGATCATCGTCGCGGCCGGCGCCGCTTCGGCCGCGCTGACCGGGCTGCCGGTGCGCCCGGTGAAGGGCCAGCTGCTGCGGCTGCGGGGCGCCGAGCCGCTGCTGCGCCACGTCGTGCGGGGCGTGGCCCGGGGCCGGGACGTGTACCTCGTGCCGCGCCGCGACGGCGAGCTGGTCGTCGGCGCCACCGAGGAGGAGCGCGGGGCCGACACCACGGTCACCGCCGGCGGCGTGCTGGACCTGCTCCACCCGGCCGCCGACCTGCTGCCCGGGGTCGCGGAGCTGGTCCTGGCCGAGACCCTCGCCGGCCTGCGCCCGGGCACGCCCGACAACGCCCCGGTCATCGACCGGCTCGCGTCCGGGGCGATCGTCGCCACCGGCCATCACCGCAACGGGGTGCTGCTGGCCCCGGCGACCGCCGCCGCCGTCGCCGACCTGGCGCTGCTCGGCGCGACCGGGGTCGACGTTCGAGCCTTCGGGGCCGGGCGCTTTACCTGACGGCTCCGGCGGCGTTATCGTCGGACACGTACCCCACGGGAGTCCGGTGCGACCGGGCTGAGAGGGGGGCTGTGAGCCCCCGACCGTAGAACCTGATCCGGATCATGCCGGCGCAGGGAGGCAGGAGTGAGTTCCATGCAGCTCGTGGTCAACGCCGTCGCATCGACCGTCGATGAGGGCATCACCGTCGCCGACGTGGTGCGGATGCTCGCCGGAGAGGATCCGCGCGGGATCGCCGTCGCCCTCAACGGTGACGTGGTGCCCCGTTCGCGCTGGGCGCAGACCCGCCCGGCCGAGGGCGACCAGGTCGAGGTGCTGACGGCGGTGCAGGGTGGCTGACGCACTGGTGCTGGACGGCGTCGAGCTGCCGTCCCGGCTCATCCTGGGCACCGGCGGGGCGACCAGCCACGCGGCCCTGGAGGCGGCCATCCGGGCCAGCGAGACCGCGCTCGTCACCGTCGCCCTGCGCCGGCTCGACCCGGCCGCGCCCTCGCTGCTCGACGTCGTCGAGCGCTGCGGGGTGCGCGTCCTGCCCAACACGGCCGGCTGCTACACGGCCACCGAGGCGGTCAAGCTCGCCCACCTCGCCCGCGAGGCCTTCGGCACCGCCTGGGTGAAACTCGAGGTGATCGGCGACGAGGAGACCCTGCTGCCCGACGGGGTCGAGCTGGTCGACGCGGCCGCGCGGCTCGTCGGGGACGGGTTCACCGTCCTGCCGTACACCAGCGACGACCCCATCCTCGCCCAGCGCCTCGCCGACGTGGGCTGCGCGGCCGTCATGCCGCTCGGCGCCCCCATCGGCTCCGGCCTGGGCATCCGCAACCCGCACAACATCGCGCTCATCCGGCGGCTCGTCACCGTCCCCGTCATCCTCGACGCCGGGATCGGCACCGCCTCCGACGCGGCCCTGGCGATGGAGCTGGGCTGCGACGGTGTGCTGCTCGCCTCCGCCGTCACCCGGGCCGAGCACCCGGCGCGCATGGCCGAGGCGATGCGCCTCGCGGTGCGGGCCGGGCGGCTGGCCCACCTGGCCGGGCGCATCCCCCGGCGCCTGCACGCGACCGCATCCAGCCCGACCGGAGGTATGCCGTGGTAGAGCCCGGCCTCATCGTCTTCACCGACCGCCGGCAGAGCGAGCGCCCGCTGGACGAGGTGATCGCGGGCGCCGTCGACGGCGGGGCCCGGGTGGTGGTCCTGCGCGAGCACGACCTCCCGCCGCGGCGCCGGCTCAAGCTCGCGTCCACCCTGCGCAGCCTCCTCGACCAGGCCGGCGGCCGGCTGCTGCTGGAGGAGGACGGGGCCCTGCGCAAGTGCCACGGCCTCGAGGAGCTGGTGGCGGCCGCGGACGACCCCGCCGACTACGTGACCCTCTCGCCGATCTTCGCCACGCGCAGCAAGCCCGGCTACGGCCCGCCGCTCGGCCTGGCCGCCCTGGGCCGGATGGCGATGGCCGCGCCCGTGCCGGTCTTCGCGCTCGGCGGCGTCGACACCCCCGGCCGGGTCCGCGACTGCCTCGACGAGGGCGCCGCGGGTGTGGCCGTGATGGGTGTCGTCATGCGCGCCGAGGACCCGGCCCGCCTGGTCAAGGAGCTGCTGGCGGCATGAACCCTCCCGTGGCGCTCACCATCGCCGGCTCCGACTCCGGGGGCGGGGCCGGGATCCAGGCCGACCTCAAGACCTTCGCCGCGCACGAGGTCTTCGGCACCAGCGTCATCACCGCGCTCACCGCGCAGAACACGGCGGGCGTGCGGGCCATCTCCGCGGTCGACCCGGGGTTCGTCGAGGCCCAGCTCGAGGCCGTCCTCGACGACCTGCCCGTCGCCGGGGTGAAGACCGGCATGCTGGCCAACCCGGACACCGTCGCGCTCGTGGCCCGGCTCGCCCCGCGGCTGCCGAACCTGGTGGTCGACCCGGTGCTCGTGGCCTCCTCCGGCGACCGGCTCTTCACCGCCGACGCCGAGCGCGCGTACCTCGAGCTGCTCTTCCCGCACGCCGCCGTGGTCACGCCGAACCTGCGCGAGGCCTCGGTGCTGCTCGGCCGCGAGGTGCTCGACGCCGACGACGCCGCCAAGGCCGCCGGGGACCTGGCCGCGTACGGGCCCCGGTGCGTCGTGGTCAAGGGCGGCCACCTGCGGGGGAGCGCCGAGGCCGTGGACGCGGTCTGGTACGACGGCCACACCTCGCTGCTGAGCGCCCCCTGGATCGACACGACCAACAACCACGGGACCGGCTGCACCTTCGCGGCCGCGACCGCCGCCCGGCTCGCGGCCGGCGACGAGCTGCCCGTCGCCCTCGCGCGCGCGAAGTCCTACGTCCACTCGGCCCTCACCCGCTCGGCGTCCTGGACCTTGGGCGCCGGCCACGGCCCGCTGGCCTGGGGCCCCTTCTAGCACCACTTCTTCCAGGCGCCATGTTCGCCGTTTCCTCAGGTCATCCATGCCCTTTTACGGGAGGTTTGTCATGAAACGCAAGGTTTTCGTCGAGGGAGTCCCGTTCGCCGAGGTCCAGCTCTCCGGCGACAACCCGCCCGTCCGGCTGTACGACACCTCCGGCCCGGTCAGCGACCCGCCGCTGCGCGCCGCGTGGATCGCCGAGCGCGGCCCGGTCGAGCGCACGCAGCTGCACTACGCGCGCCAGGGCGTGATCACCCGCGAGATGCGGTTCGCGGCGATCCGGGAGGGCGTCGAGCCGGAGCTGGTGCGCTCCGAGATCGCCGCCGGCCGGGCCATCCTGCCCAACAACGTCAACCACCCCGAGAGCGAGCCGATGGTCATCGGCTCCCGGTTCCTCGTGAAGGTCAACGCCAACATCGGCACCAGCGCCGTCTCCTCCGGCGTCGAGGAGGAGGTCGCCAAGCTGACCTGGGCCACCCGCTGGGGCGCGGACACCGTCATGGACCTGTCCACGGGCCGGCACATCCACGCCACCCGCGAGGCGATCGTGCGCAACTCCCCGGTGCCCATCGGGACCGTGCCCATCTACCAGGCCCTCGAGAAGGTCGGCGGCGACCCGATCCGGCTGACGTGGGAGGCGTACCGCGACACCGTCATCGAGCAGGCCGAGCAGGGCGTCGACTACATGACCGTGCACGCGGGGGTGCTGCTGCGCTACGTGCCCATGACCGTCCGGCGGGTCACCGGCATCGTGTCCCGCGGCGGCTCGATCATGGCCGCCTGGTGCCTGGCCCATCACGAGGAGAACTTCCTCTACACCCACTTCGCGGAGCTGTGCGAGATCCTGGCGCGGTACGACGTCGCGTTCTCCCTCGGCGACGGGCTGCGCCCCGGCTCCATCGCCGACGCCAACGACGAGGCCCAGCTCGCCGAGCTCAAGACCCTGGGCGAGCTCACGAAGATCGCGTGGGCGCACGACGTGCAGGTCATGATCGAGGGGCCCGGCCACGTGCCCATGCACAAGATCAAGGAGAACGTGGACCTGCAGATGGAGTGGTGCCACGAGGCGCCCTTCTACACGCTCGGCCCGCTGACGACCGACATCGCGCCCGCCTACGACCACATCACCTCGGCGATCGGCGCGGCGATGATCGCGATGTACGGCACCGCGATGCTCTGCTACGTCACCCCCAAGGAGCATCTGGGGCTGCCCGACCGCGACGACGTCAAGGCCGGGGTCATCGCCTACAAGATCGCCGCGCACGCCGCCGACCTCGCCAAGGGCCACCCCGGCGCCCAGGCGTGGGACGACGCGCTGTCCAAGGCCCGCTTCGAGTTCCGCTGGGAGGACCAGTTCAACCTGGCGCTGGACCCGGACACGGCCCGCGCGTACCACGACGAGACCCTCCCGGCCGAGCCGGCCAAGACCGCGCACTTCTGCTCCATGTGCGGACCCAAGTTCTGCTCCATGAAGATCAGCCAGGACCTGCGTGAGTACGCCGAGCTGGGCATGCGGCAGAAGTCCGAGGAGTTCGCCGAGACGGGCGGTCAGGTGTACCTGCCGCTGCTCCACTAAGGTCGTCTGGGTGGAGTCTTCTGCGCCTCGCACCGCCGTGGTCTGGCGGGTGCTGCGTGACGAGCTGGCCCGGGCCGCCCGGCCGCTGAACGCCCTCGACGTCGGCGGCGGCACCGGCGGCTTCGCCGTCCCGCTCGCGCAGGCCGGCCACACCGTCACCGTCGTCGACGCCAGCCCCGACTCGCTCGCCGCGCTCACCCGCCGCGCGGCCGAGGCCGGGGTGGGGGAGCGGGTCACCGCCGTGCAGGGCGACGGCGACGGCCTGGCCGACCTGATCGCGCCGCAGAGCGTGGACCTGGTGCTCTGCCACAGCCTGCTCGAGGTCGTGGACGATCCGCACAAGGTCGTCGCCGCGCTCGCCGGGACCCTGCGCCCCGGCGGCGCGGCCAGCGTCGTGGTCGCCAACCGGGCCGCCGCGGTGCTGGCCCGCGCGATCGGCGGCCACCTCGCCGCCGCCTCGCTGCTCGTGGCCAGCTCTGACGGCCGGGGCGACGCCCGCGACCGGCTCCGCCGCCGCTACGACGCGCAGAGCGCCACCGCGCTGCTGGACGCATGCGGCCTGGCCGTCGAGCAGGTGCACGGGGTGCGCGTCGTGGCCGACCTGGTGCCGGGCACCGTGGCCGAGAGCGAGCCCGAGGCGCTCGCCGCGTTCGAGCTGGCCCTGGCGGGGACGCCGCCGTACCGCGACATCGCGACCCAGCTCCACCTGCTCGCCCGCCGCACATGACCCCGGGCCTGCTCGACCCGATCGAGCCGCGCTACGGCCACGACAGCCTGGCCGACGTCATGCCCACGGCCCTGCACGCGCTCGGCGTCCCGGGGGAACCGGACGCGCTGCACCTCGCCGGGGCGCTGGAGGGAGTGCGGCGCATCGCGGTCGTACTGCTCGACGGCCTGGGCTGGCACCAGCTGCCCCTGGCCGCGCCCGACGCGCCGACCATGACCGACATCGCCGAGGGCCGCCTCGGCCTCGCCCGCCCCATCACGTCCGGCTTCCCGTCCACGACCCCGGTCAGCCTGGTCACCCTCGGCACCGGCACCGCACCCGGCCGCCACGGCATCGTCGGCTTCAACCTGCACCGCCCCGGCACCGACCAGGTCGTCAACCACCTGCACTGGACGAACGAGCCCGACCCGGCCACCTGGCAGCCCGTGCCGACCGCGTTCACCCGGGCGAGCGAGGCCGGCCTGGCCCCGACCGTCGTGACCGACCCGAAGTTCGAGGGCACCGGGCTGTCCCTGTCGGCGTACCGCGGCGCGCGCCTCGGCCCCGGCGTGCGCCCGGACGCGATCGCCGACGAGATGCTGTCCGCGCTGGCCGAGTCCCGGCTCGTCTACGGCTACCTCAACGACGTCGACAAGGCCGGCCACGACTCGGGCATCGCCTCGCCCGACTGGCACCGCGCGGCCGCCGACGCCGACCGCCTCATCACCCGCCTCGTGGACGGCCTGCCCCCGGACACGGCCCTGATCGTGACCGCGGACCACGGCCAGCTCGACATCCCGGCCGACCGCCGCCTGGACCTCGACCGCGATCAGCGCCTGAGCGCGGGCGTGGCCCACGTGGCCGGCGAGGCGCGGGTCCGATACCTGCACACCCTGCCGGGCGCCCAGCCGGACGTGCTGAGCACGTGGCGCGACGTCCTGGGCGACCGCGCCTGGGTGGCCGAGCGCGACGAGGCCGTGGCGTCGGGCTGGTTCGGCCCCGTGCCCGAGTCCCACCTGCAGCGCATCGGCGACGTGGTGGTGGTGTGCCGCGAGCGCTGGGTCGTGATGGCGAGCGCACACGAGCCGGCGCGGCTGGCGGAGATGGTCGCCTTCCACGGCGCGAACACGACGGCGGAGATGGAGATCCCCCTGCTGGTCGTGCGCCGCTGAGCGGAGATGGCCGGCTTCCGCAACCGCAGCACACCGCCGGCCCGCTGCCGCGCTCCGCGCGAGTCTGGGCAGGCGCGGCCGGGCTACCTGCGCCGCTGAGGGCGGTTTCGCGGGGGAGATTCCCTCGCGGGACGTGCGCTGCTGGGCGTGCGTGGCTGGGTGCGGTTTCGCGCCGGGAGACTCCCTTGCGGGACGTGGGCCGTTGAGCGCGGCGTTGCGCTGCTGGGCGTGCGTGGCTGAGTGCGGTTTCGCGCCGGGAGACTCCCTTGCGGGACGTGGGCCGTTGAGCGCGGCGTTGCGCTGCTGGGCCTGCGCGGCTGAGTGCGGTTTCGCGCCGGGAGACTCCCTTGCGGGACGTGCGCCGTTGAGCGCGGCGTTCCGATGCTTGTCGAATGCCGCTGAGCGCGGCTTGCGCTGCTGGTCGGGCGTCGCCGAGTCTTGGTTCTCGCGCTGCTGGGCGTGCGCGGGTGAGCCGGTTTCCGCGCCGAAATGTCGGGCTTCGTCCCTCAGCCCGACATTTCGGATTTATACCCCGACGGGGTTTTTAGCAGGCGATTGTGCCGCTGGGGCCAGTAGCGCGGTCAGGTGGCGTACGTGCCGCGCCAGCTCCGCGCCCGGCGCCTCCGTGTGCCGCGCGACCAGGGCCAGCAGCTCGTCACGGTCCGCGGCGACGATCACGCCCGGCGCGCCCGCCGCGGGATCGCCGGCCAGCACGGCGACGTCGGCCCGGCGCACGCCCAGCTGCCCCGCGCGGTTGACGAACGTCTCGCCCGGGATGAGCAGCGGCACGCGGCGGGCTCGGGTCCAGCCGGCGACGACCAGTACGGCGGCGGCTTGTTGGTTCATGGCTTCTGCCCAGCCGGCCGTCGGGGTGATCACCAGACCGGGGAAGACGCAGCCGGTCAGTGCCGGGTGCCGGCGGCGCAGCCCCTCGACGGCCGCGACGACCGGCGCCAGGGGCGAGGTCATCGCGACGTGAGCCATACCCGGAAGGTAAGGCAAACCTAAGTTCTCGTCAATATTGTCAGAGGGTGCCGCTAAGGTTCGCGATGTGGGGCGAAGTCAGGTGGTACCACGCGGAGGCGCCGGCGAGTTCGGGCCGCACGCCGACGACACGGGCTGCACCGTGCTGCACGTCGACATGGACGCGTTCTACGCGTCGGTGGAGATCCGGCGGCGGCCCGACCTGCGCGGCAAGCCCGTCGTCGTCGGCGGGGCGGGGCCGCGCGGGGTCGTGTCCGCGGCGAGCTACGAGGCGCGCAAATACGGCGTGCACAGCGCGATGCCGGGCAGCCGGGCCCAGCGCCTGTGCCCGCACGCGGTGTTCCTGCCGCCGGACTTCGCGGCCTACACGGAGGCCTCCCGCGCCGTGATGGCGATCTTCCGCGACGTCACGCCGCTGGTCGAGCCGCTCTCCCTCGACGAGGCGTTCCTCGACGTCGCCGGGGCGCTCAAGCTGCTCGGGCGCCCGGCCGGGATCGCCGCGCTGATCCGCCGCCGGGTCGCGCAGGAGCAGCGGCTCACGTGCTCCGTCGGGGTGGCCGGCACCAAGTTCCTGGCCAAGCTCGGCTCCACCCGCGCCAAGCCCGACGGGATGGTGGTGGTCCCGCGGTCGCGCGAGCTCGAATACCTGCACCCGCTGCCCGTCGAGGCGCTGTGGGGCGTCGGCGAGCGCACGGCCGAGCATCTCCAGCGGCTCGGGCTCAAGACCATCGGCGACCTCTCGGCCGCCCCGGTCGGCCTCCTGCGCTCCGCCGTCGGCGAGGCCGCGGCCCGCCATCTGCACGAGTTGTCCTGGGCCCGTGACCCCCGACGGGTGATTCCCGACCATGTGGAAAAGTCCATCGGCGCCGAGACGACCTTCGACGTCGACGTCAGCGACCTGTCGACCATCCGACGCGCGATGCTCGCCCTGTCCGGCAAGGTCGCCGAGCGCCTCCGCCACGCCGGGCAGGCCGGCCGGACGGTCTCGGTCAAGATCAGGCTCGCCGATTTCCAGACCCTGAGCCGATCACGCACAGTAGACGTCCCCACCGACGTCGCCCGCGAGATCTTCGAGCTCGGCTGGGCGTTGTTCCAGGCCGCACGCCCCGGCGAGCGAATCCGGCTCATCGGCGTGCGCGTCGAGGGCCTCGTCCACGCCGACGGGGCGCCCCGGCAGATGACGCTGGGTGAGCGCGACCACGGCTGGCGAGAAGCCGAACGCGCCGCCGACGCGGTCGCCGCGCGCTTCGGCCGGGGCCTCGTCAAGCCCGCCAGCCTGCTCCGCGGTGACGGAATGCGTACCGACGGAAACGGAGCCGCACCGCGCGGGGAGGGGGCAACCGGGTCCCCGGGAGGCCACAATGGAAGGACATAGGGGCCACCTCTTCGGGAAGTTGGTCGGAAAATCGGCACGGCCGGACCATCGTCCCGCTTTCCGACGCGTTGACCCCCTCGTAAACTTGCCAGTACGCAGCCGTCCGGCTGTGCCGGACCGCCGGCCCGCCCAGGGCCGGCCTTCGCGACCGGGGAGGAGTGCCGTGCCGCTCTCGGAGCACGAGCAGCGGCTGTTCGATCAGATCGAGCGGTCGCTAGCCGAGGATCCCAAGTTCGCTTCGGCGGTGCGCGCCACCGACCCGCGGTTCCATGCCAAGCGCCGGATGATTGCCGCAGGGATCCTGCTGCTGGCCGGCATGGCGCTGCTTGTCTACGGTGTCGCCATTTCCATTCCACTCCTCGGCGTCGGCGGCTTCCTGGTGATGCTGTGCGCCTTGGCGTTCGGCGTCCAGGCCTACCGCCGGGGCCAGTCCACGGACCTGCACGCGGTAGGCGGGACGGCCACGCGCCGCACCCGCCAGCGCCGCGGCGGGCTGGTGGACCGTCTCGAGGAGCGCTGGCGCCGCCGCCCCGAGGGCGACCTCTGACGGTCGCCTGAGCGGGCACGGGCCTGAGGGCGACCGCTTGCGGTCGCCCACCACCGCCGTGGATGGCCCGCCTGGCTGCACCATGCCCTGACACCGCCTGGCACGCGGCCCGGTGTCGAGGGTGATCCGCTTCGCCGCGCCTCCGTTCTTCCGCCGCGCCTCTGTACCGCTCCTCCCGGCGAGCCGCGATCACCGCGTGGCGGCGCTCCAAGCCGACCGTCCGTGACGTCCCGGGGCCGGCTCCGTCCTCCGCGGCGCGGCCACCGTGACGGCCGACCGCAGAAACCGCGCTCAAGGCCGGACGCCGCGACATCACACTTCCAAATCCAAGGCAACAGTGGTCCCGTTGGCTTGAGGTGTGCGGCTGCCGCGCCACCACTAGCGGCGGTGCCGTTGAATCGGCGATGGTGAAATTGCGCGGCTGCGGCTTTTGAGGCAGTTGCTTCGGGGGCTCGGAGCAGACGCCGGCGCGATCTTCCCCGGCGGGTTGAGGTGGGTCGGACGGCGGCTGTTCCGGAGCGATTTCCGCAGTTCCGTGGATGCGTCGCAGCTTCTCGGCATGCCGCCGCGCCAAGCCCCAACCACGCCGCCGTTGCGCTTCCTGGCGGAATTCATCCTTTCCCGGCCACCAATTCCTGGCCTTCGTCCGATCCCGCATAGCAGCCAATTCCCGAGAACTGAACAACTGCATCTGCCCCATGCCAAGAATTATCCCAGAATACGATCGAAACCATGATCCCGGACCACGCCGAGGCACAAATGGCGAACATATTGGAACCGGGACCACCGAATGATGACCCGCACGGGAGCAGGCACATTCACAACGGCCTAGAGGAATGCCCAGTGAGCAACGACGCCGCTGAACCACGCTTACTCGCTGGGCGGCCCGCTCCGGCTGTGCCTCCGGCGAAGTAAGCCCGGTCCGGGCAGCCAACGACGGCCAGCGCCCAGCTCATCGAGCAAAAAGGGCCGCCCCCCGCGAACGGGGGAGCGGCCCGAAGAACGGCAAGGGCTACTCCCCGCGCCGAGCCACAATCCGCCGCACGCTCAAGGTCCGCATCAACGCGTCCCATCCACGCCCGACGGCGACAGCCGCCCCGCCAGTGCTGGAGGAGAACCGAGTACGCCACCGCCGCAGGACCGAAGGCGGCAGGAACCGGGCGAGGAGCCGGACCTTGCGGGACGCGTTCGAGGCGAAGGCCGACTCCACCGACGTGATCGCCGAGCGCAACTCGCGCCCGGTGAGCGGCTGCCGGGCATAGCGCGCGTGCTCCTCCGCGGTAGAGATGAGCCGAGCCCCCGACTCGGCCGCGTCGCGCAGGCGCTCCTTCTTGACCAGGCGGTCGACCGTCGCGCGGGGCGTCTCGGCCTCGTCGATCGGCACGCGGTAGTCGACCATCGTGTCGATGAGCTCGTCCCACGCCCGGTGGGCGTCCTCCCGGGCCGCGCCGAGCACGCGTTCGTCCGGGATGACGGTCATGGCCGGGCCGTCGCCGTTGGGGATCGGCGTCGCGGCCGGCATCGCCGCGGCGAAGGCGAGCCGGCGCTGGCGGGTGCGGGAGCGGGCCAGGGCCGGCGTCGCCAGCAGCAGGGCCAGCAGGACCACGGCGAGGAGCACGATGCCCGCCATGCTGGTCAGGAAGTTCGCCACGCGGACCAGGGCCGCCACGTCGGTGGACTTGGCGTCGGCGTTGGTGTCGCCCGGGTTGTCGTGGGTGTCGTTCTGCGCGGCCGGCGCGGAGGCGTCGGCCTGCGGGCCGCCGCGGTCGTTGCCGGGCCGGTCGACGTCGTCGTTGCCCGTCACGGCGCCGGGGGCGGGCAGGTACGAGGCCGTGACGCTGCCGTTGATCCACGTCGACGGCGTGGCGTCGAACGGCAGCCAGCCGTAGCCGGGGAAGTACACCTCGGTCCAGGCGTGCAGGTTGAAGTTGGTCAGCGTCATCGTCCGGTCGGTGGTCTTGCCGCCGCGGGCGAAGCCGAACGCGACCCGGGACGGGATCTTCGCCTCGCGCAGCATCCAGCCGAAGGCGGCCGCGTACTGGGCGCAGTACCCGCGCTTGTTCTGCAGGAAGTCCGCGATCTTGGTGCCGCTGGTGTCCGGGCCGGTCGTGATGTCGTACTGGAACCCGTTCGCGGTCGAGAAGAAGTCGAAGAGCGCCTTGACCTTGTCGTACTCGTTCGTCTTGCCCTTGATCGTCTCGTCGACCTTGCTCTTGACGTACGGGTTGCTCGGGGCCGTCATCAGGTCCTTGAGCAGCGGGTCGTTCGCGTTGATCGGCCCGGCCTGGCGCAGCTGGTCCGGGGTGATGTCCGGGCGCTGGTACGTGACCGAGTAGGTCTTCTTGGCGGTCGTGTCCTTGCCGGAGTACACGACGGCCGTCTTCGGGTCGAAGGCCCACTGGTTGCTGAGCCGGTCGATCTTGGTCGGCCAGGTGTAGATCGGCATGTACGAGATCGCGAGCTCGTTGCTGACCTCGATCTTCGCCGTGTGCGTCTCGGTCTTCACCGACGAGCCCCACTCCGGCTTGCCGAAGCCGTTGCTCACCGGCGCGCCGCCGCTGATCGGGCGCAGCGCGAAGCCCTTCGAGTTCAGGTCCTCGAGCACGCTGAAGCGCAGGTAGAACGGGTGGTCGTCGTCGACGTTGGTCACCTTGACCATGTCGACGGACTGGTTGCGGTTGAGCTGGCCGGACAGCAGCGCGAACATGCTGACCTGCTTGCCGTTGCGGCCGTTGCCGATCCCGCTGCCCCCGGAGCCCGCGCCGTTGCCGAGGCTGTCGAGCACCCCGGCCGGCATCGCGAACGGCACCAGCGGGATGAGCAGGGCGGCGGCGACACTGACCGCGCCGAGGCGCTGGCCGGCCGCGGCGAGCGGTGAGGGCTCCCACAGGTCCACGTCGCGCCCGTCGCCGGTAAAGCGGCGGCCGAAGCGACGCACCCGGTCGACGTTGTCGGTGACCAGCAGCCAGAGGAAGCCCACGGCGCCGAGCGCGAAGGGGAACCACGCGGTCGTCTCGGTGTCGACGGTGACCGGCACCGAGTAGATCGCGAGCATCGGCAGGCCGGCCAGCGCGGGCCGGCGCAGGACCACCGCGAAGAGGTCGACGATCAGCGCGACCGCGGCGACGCCGAGCGTGGCCAGGAACAGGAAGCTCTCGCGGTCGCCGACGGGGATGGCGTACTCGCTCATCTCCTCCGACGCCGTGCGCAGCAGCTGCCCGAAGTGGACGATCGTGCCCGGCGACGGGATGATCCCGAGGAACTCCTCGTGGCTGCGGTACAGCCAGGTCAGCGACAGCAGCGCGGCGACGGCCATCGCCGCCGTCGGTGCCCAGGCCGGGGCCCGCAGGCTGCGCACCAGCAGCCCGACCCCGCACATGACCGCGACCACCAGGAACGAGCGGATCGCCCACGTGTAGTGATCGAAGACGTTGATCAGCGGCAGCGACGCGAGGAACGCGGCGCCGGCCGCGATCAGCGTCAGATGCTTGCGCTGGTTCACCGGACTCCTCCAGCCACGCTTTCAGCGGACGCGGCCCGCCAGGCGAAGCCCTGCGACCCCCGCCCGGTCTGCGGCCACAGCGCGGACAGTTTCGCCCCGTGCGGCACCTCGACGACCCGCCACCCGCTGCGCAGCAGCGCGAGCGACGCGACGCCGTGTGCGCGGTCGGCCTCCTCGCGCGCCGTCGTCGGCAGGTTCAGCCAGGTCGAGGAGTCGATGAACAGCGCGACGCAGGTCGCGTTGTTGGAGCGGAACGAGGCCAGCAGCTCCGCCTCGGCCGAGGACAGCAGCCCGAAGATGCCGATGATCAGGCCGCCGTCGCTGCGCCGCCGGACGCGCTCGATCAGGGCCGCGATGTCGCCGCGCTGGGCCAGCCGCACGTCGGCGAGCTGGTCGAGCAGCGGGCCGTCGCCGTCGATCTCGGTCGCGTCGACGTCCACGCCGGCGTCGGTGACGAGCCGCATCTTGTACCCCGCATGCCGCAGGTGCACCGCGATGCTCGCGGCCGCCGAGACCGCCCACTCGAAGCTCGCCGTCGGGCCCTCGCCGCGGTGGGCGGTGGAGCGCGTGTCGAGCACGACCGTGGCGCGGCTCTCCCACGGCTGCTCCTCGCGGCGCACCATGAGCTCGCCGGTGCGGGCGGTGGAGCGCCAGTGCACCCGGCGCAGGTCGTCGCCGTAGCGGTACTCCCGCGTCGCCGCGTCGTCCTCGCCGTGCACGGCGACGGACCGGGCGCGGCTCTCGCCGGACCCGGCGAACTCGCCGGCCAGGCGCACCGACGGCAGCGGCACCACCTGCGGGATGACGGTGAGGCGGTCCACGGATGGGAAGGCCCGGGTCAGCTCGCACAGGCCGAACGGGTCGGTCAGGCGCACCACCAGCGGCCCGACCTCGTAGCGGCCGCGCACGTCGGCGCGCACGGTGTAGGCCACGGAGCTGGCCTGATGCGCGCCGAGCCGCTCCAGCACCAGCCGCGGCCGGGAGCCCAGCGCGTAGGGCAGCCGGTCCTCCAGCAGCATCGTGCCGGTGGGCATCCGGGAGAGGTTCTGCAGGCGCAGGATGACCCGCGCGCTCGCGCCGACCTGGACGCGGTGCGGGTCGAGCGTGCGGCTGCACGACAGGCGGTAGCGGGTCCGCCCGACGTACGCCGCGGACAGCAGCGGCAGCGCGGCCAGCAGCAGCGCCACGCGCAACAGGTCGCGTTCGCCGAGGATGAGCGCGGCGATGAGGGCCGCTGCGGCGGCGGCCAGGAAACTACGACCCCGGGTGGTGAGCCCCCGCAGCGCCTCTCGCATGCTCAGCGGCCCCCGTACTGCTGGGGCCGCTGCGGCCGCGTGTCGTAGGGATTGCGCTGCGGCCGGTCGGACGGCAGGGGCAGCCGGTGCACCAGCTCGGCGATGATCGCGTCGGTGGTCCGCCGGGACAGCTGGGCCTCGGCCGTCGGGATCACGCGGTGGGCGAGCACCGGCACGGCCAGCGCCTGCAGGTCGTCGGGGAGCACGAACTCGCGGCCCTCGATGGCGGCGACGGCCCGGGCGGTGCGCAGCAGCTGCAGCGTGGAGCGCGGGGAGGCGCCGAGGCGCAGCTCGCCGGACTCGCGGGTGGCGGTGACGATGTTGACCGCGTACTGCTTCACCGCGTCGGCGACGTGCACATCGCGCACCGTGGCGATCATCCGGCGCATCATGCTCGCGTCGGAGACGGGCGCGAGGTCGTCGAGCGCG
Organism: Dactylosporangium sp. NPDC000244; assembly: GCF_040300725.1. Classification (NCBI taxonomy): domain Bacteria; kingdom Bacillati; phylum Actinomycetota; class Actinomycetes; order Micromonosporales; family Micromonosporaceae; genus Dactylosporangium; species Dactylosporangium sp. NPDC000244. The sequence goes on along the minus strand of NZ_JBEPEH010000016.1, from coordinate 45,967 downwards.
TCGTGACGGCCGTGCACGTCGAGCATGGCCAGCTCGGCGTTCATGTCGGGGTAGCCCATCGCGATGCGGGCGGTGAACCGGTCGCGCTGGGCCTCGGGCAGCGGGTAGGTGCCCTCCATCTCGATCGGGTTCTGCGTCGCGACGACCATGAAGGGCACCTGCAGCGGGTAGGTCGCGCCGTCGACGGTGACCTGCCGCTCCTCCATGCTCTCCAGCAGCGCCGACTGCGTCTTCGGCGAGGCGCGGTTGATCTCGTCGCCGACGACGATGTTCGCGAACACCGCACCCGGCTTGAACTCGAAGTCGCGCGTCTCCTGGTTGTAGACGCTCACGCCGGTGACGTCGCTCGGCAGCAGGTCGGGCGTGAACTGGATGCGCCGGACCGAGCAGTCGATCGAGCGCGCGAGCGCCTTGGCCAGTTTGGTCTTGCCGACGCCGGGAACATCTTCGATGAGGAGATGGCCCTCAGCGAGCAGTACCGCCAGGGCGAGCCGCACCGTGGCGGTCTTGCCCTCGATGACCTGCTCGATGTTGGCGACGATCGCATCAGTCGCGGCACGGAACTCCGGCGGTGGTAGCGGGGCGCCGAGTTCCTCGAATGTGCGGTGCCTGGTCAACTGGCCTCCTCATGGTCGTGCCGTGGCCACCGTTAGGTGTAAGACCCACAGGTGAACCGCTCGGTTGCAGGAAAACGTTGTCATCAGATTGCAACCGAGCCGTTGTTATCCCCTCAGGCTAGCCGGGGAATTGACATGTCGCCGGACGGAAATACGTCGATAACGGACATCCTGCCCGCCTGGTCGGCGGTACTTTTTTGGACGCCCGGACGTACCCCTGCAAAACCCTGGCAAACGGGCGGCTGGAGTGCCGTGGTGCGTCTTGTGGGGGCAGACTGACGGCGTGGACACCGGGCAGCTTCTCAACGGGCGGTACCTCCTCGTCGAGCGGCTGGGGGCGGGCGGCATGTCCGTCGTGTGGCGCGCCCGCGACGAGGTCCTCGACCGCGAGGTCGCGGTCAAGGTGCTCAATGCCCGCCTGGTCCCGGACGCGGAGTGGCGCCGGCGCATCCGGCTGGAGGCGCGCGCGGCCGCACGGCTGACGCATCCGAACATCACCAATGTGTACGACTATGGCGAGACTTCGGATCAGGTGCCTTTCGTCGTGATGGAACTGCTGCGCGGCCTGACCCTCGGCCAGCGCCTCCAGGACGGGCCGCTGCCGCCCGCCGCCGCGCTGCGCATCTGCGCCGAGGTCGCGGCCGGGCTGGCCGCCGCGCACGCCGAAGGCCTGGTGCACCGCGACGTCAAGCCGGCCAACGTCGTCCTCACGCCCGACGCGGCCAAGATCCTCGACTTCGGCATCGTCGGGTTCGTCGGCGGGCCGGACCTGGACGAGGGCTCCGAGCAGGTCCTCGGCACCCCGGCCTACCTGGCCCCCGAGCGGCTCACGGGCGGGGAGATCACGCCGGCCAGCGACGTCTACGCGTTCGGGCTGCTGCTCTTCCGCTGCCTGACCGGCCGCCTGCCGTGGGACTTCGAGACCACCACCCAGATGGTGCGGGCCCACATGACCGTCGCCCCGGCGCCGCTGCCGGAGCTGCCCGGCCTGCCCGCGGACGTGCGCGAGCTGTACGCGCAGTGCCTGGCCAAGGAGCCGCGGGAGCGCCCGGACGCCGCGGCCGTCGCGACCCGGCTGGCCCTGGCGGCCGGGATCGTGCCGCGCGGTTCGGCGCTACCGCGGGAGCCGGTCACCCGTGTCGCCCCGTTCGACGGCCCCACCGAGCTGGTCGAGCCCGCGGGCGCGCGCCAGCGCGCGCTGCTCGGCGTCGGTGCCCTGGTCGCGATCGCCGCGCTGCTGACCGGCGTGGCCCTGCGCGGCTCGGACGACGACCCGGCCGCCAGCGCGGACCCGGCCCGCCCGGCCCCGGCCGTTCCTTATTCCTCTGCCCCCGATGCCGACGCCCCCTCGCAGGAGCCGCAGACGCCCCCGCCCTCGACAGGCCTGCCCGTGACCACGCCCGGGGAGCGGGCGGTGCCGAGCATCGACGTGGCGACCCGCGGGGGTGTGGTGGTCGCGGCGTGCGCGGGGAAGAAGGTCACCGTGCTGCGGGTGATGCCCGCGGCCGGGGTCGAGCTCGTGCAGGCCGACCTCGGCCTGCACATGAAGGCCCGGGTCGAGTTCCGCAAGCAGGGGCAGCGGCTGCGCTACGACGTGGCCTGCGAGGGCGGATCACCGATGGCAAGCGTGCACTGACAGAGCGTGACCGCTCGATGGGCGGGCCCGAATTCGGGTTGGGAGCTGCGGTACACTGCGGATATGACCCGGGTAGTCCGGCTTCTTAGCGAGCCGTGCTGACGCGAACACACCTCGCGACGGCACGGCGACCCCTCCTGCGTGAGGGGTTTTTTCATGCCCGGACAATGCTAGGGAATTCCGAGACCTGAGGTGGCGACGAAGTCATGAGCGAGGCAGTGACCGACGGAGCGGTCGACATCCCGCCGTACCGGTACACCGCGGCGATGGCGGCGGACATCGAGGCGTGCTGGCAGGACTACTGGTCCGAGCACGGCACCTTCCACGCGCCGAACCCGACCGGCCCGCTCAGCGACCCGAACCACCCGCGGGCCGGGGCGCCGAAGCTGTACGTGATGGACATGTTCCCCTATCCGTCGGGCGCCGGCCTGCACGTCGGGCACCCGCTGGGGTACATCGGCACCGACTGCTACACGCGGTACTTCCGCATGGCCGGCTACAACGTGCTGCACCCGATGGGCTTCGACTCGTTCGGCCTGCCCGCGGAGCAGTACGCGGTGCAGACGGGCACCCACCCGCGCACCACGACCGAGGCGAACATCGAGCGGTACCGCAGCCAGCTGCGCCGCCTGGGTCTGGCCTACGACGACCGGCGCAGCGTCGCCACCACGGACACCGAGTTCTACCACTGGACCCAGTGGATCTTCCTGCAGATCTTCAACTCGTGGTTCGACCCCGAGCAGGCCAAGGCCCGCCCGATCGAGGAGCTGATCGAGGAGTTCGCGGCCGGCACCCGGCCGGTGCCCGACTCGGACGAGGGCGCCCGCGACTGGGACTCGCTGAGCGTGGCCGAGCGGCGCCGGATCGTCGACGAGCATCGGCTGGCCTACATCACCGAGGCCCCCGTCAACTGGTGCCCGGGCCTGGGCACGGTGCTGGCCAACGAGGAGGTCACCCCGGACGGGCGCAGCGAGCGCGGCAACTTCCCGGTCTTCAAGCGCAACCTGCGCCAGTGGATGATGCGGATCACCGCCTACGGCGACCGGCTGCTGGACGACCTGGACCGGCTGGACTGGCCCGAGAAGGTCAAGTCCATGCAGCGCAACTGGATCGGCCGGTCGCGCGGCGCCCACGTGGACTTCGCCACCGCGGCGGGCACCCCGATCCGGGTCTTCACCACGCGCCCCGACACCCTGTTCGGCGCGACGTACATGGTGCTGGCCCCCGAGCACGCCATGGTCGACGAGCTGGTGCCCGCGGCCTGGCCCGAGGGCGTGAACGAGAAGTGGACCGGCGGGGCCGCGACCCCGGCCGAGGCCGTCGCCGCCTACCGCGCGTTCGCCGCGTCGAAGTCCGACGTCGAGCGCCAGGCCGACGCCAAGGAGAAGACCGGCGTCTTCACCGGGGCCTACGCGACGAACCCGGTCGACGGCCGGGACGTCCCGGTGTTCATCGCCGACTACGTGCTGGCCGGCTACGGCACCGGCGCCATCATGGCGGTGCCCGGGCAGGACGAGCGCGACTGGGAGTTCGCTGAGGTCTTCGGGCTGCCGATCATCCGCACGGTCCAGCCGTCCGCCGACTTCCCGGCCGACGGCAAGGCATACACCGGCGACGGCCCCGCGATCAACTCGTCGTTCCTGAACGGCATGGGCGTCACGGAGGCCAAGGCCTCGATCATCGACTGGCTGGAGGAGAACGGCCACGGAGTCGGCGCCATCACCTACCGGCTGCGCGACTGGCTGTTCAGCCGGCAGCGGTACTGGGGCGAGCCGTTCCCGATCGTGTGGGACGAGAACGGGATGCCCGTCGCGCTGCCCGACTCGATGCTGCCCGTCGTGCTGCCCGAGGTCGAGGACTTCTCGCCGCGCACGTTCGACATCGACGACGCCGACAGCATGCCGGAGACGCCGCTGTCGCGGGCCAAGGAGTGGGTCGAGGTGACCCTGGACCTGGGCGACGGGCCGAAGACGTACACCCGCGAGACCAACGTCATGCCGCAGTGGGCGGGCTCGAGCTGGTACGAGCTGCGCTACCTGGACCCGGCCAACGCCACGAAGATGGTCGACCCGGCCAACGAGCGGTACTGGATGGGCCCGCAGCAGCCCGGCGACGTCGGCGGCGCCGACCTGTACGTGGGCGGCGTCGAGCACGCGGTGCTGCACCTGCTGTACGCGCGCTTCTGGCACAAGGTGCTGTTCGACCGCGGCTACGTGAGCTCGCAGGAGCCGTTCCGCAAGCTGTTCAACCAGGGCTACATCCAGGCGTACGCGTTCAAGGACGCCCGCGGCGTGTACGTCGAGGCCGAGCGGGTCCGGGAGGGCGCCGGCGGCAAGTACTACTACGGTGAGCAGGAGGTCACCCGGGAGTACGGCAAGATGGGCAAGTCCCTGAAGAACGTCGTGACGCCCGACGAGATGTGCGAGCGCTACGGCGCGGACACCTTCCGGGTGTACGAGATGTCGATGGGGCCGCTGGACGTCTCCCGCCCCTGGGAGACCCGCGCGGTCGTCGGCGCCCAGCGCTTCCTGCAGCGCGTCTGGCGGCTGGTCGTGGACGAGCAGAACGACGCCACCCGCGTGATCGACGGCGCCGGCCAGGAAGCACTGGACGACGAGACGCGCCGGCTGCTGCACCGGGTCATCGACGGCGTGCGGGGCGACATCGAGGAGATGCGCTTCAACACGGCCATCGCCAAGATGATCGAGCTGACCAACCGGGTCACCCAGGTCTCCGCCGCGGGCACCCCGCGCGAGGTCGCCGACCCGCTGGTCCGCCTGATCGCGCCGTTCGCCCCGCACCTGGCCGAGGAGCTGTGGCAGCGGCTGGGCAACGAGACCTCGGTCGCCTACGCGGACTTCCCGGCCGCCGACCCGGCCTACCTGGTGGCCGAGTCGGTGACGATCCCGGTGCAGGTCAACGGCAAGGTGCGCGGCAAGGTCGACATCGCCGCGGACGCCGACGAGGAGACGGTCCGCGCGGCCGCCCTGGACGCGGTGGCCGAGCAGCTGGCCGGCAAGACCCCGAAGAAGGTCATCGTGGTCAAGGGCCGCATGGTCTCGGTCGTGATCTGAAAACGCGGTCGGGGCCCCGGCGACGGGGCCCCGGCGCGGGACCTACTTGGCGACGGCGGCCAGGCGCTCGTTGCGCAGGGCCGTCGGCCAGCGGTCGTCGATCGGCTCCATGGTCATCCCGGTCGCCCAGCGCAGCAGCAGGTCCGCGATCGCGGGGTTGCGGGCCAGGGCCGGGCCGTGCGAATACGTGCCCAGGATCCGGCCGTTCCAGGCGCCCTCGGACTGCCCGTCGTTGCCGATGCCGGTGGTCACCTTGGCCAGCGGCTTCACGCCCGGGCCGAGGTGGGTGCGCCCGCCGTGGTTCTCGAAGCCGGTCAGCGTCGGCAGGCCCAGCGCCGGGTGCATCTCCCCGGCCAGCTCGCCCACCGCGCGGGTCTCGCCCCGGTCGGAGTCGATGTCCAGCAGGCTCAGGCCCGGGTACTTCGCCCCCTTCGCGAAGAACGAGTGCCCCATGAGCTGGTAGCCCGCGCACACCGAGAACACCGTCGCGCCCCGCTCCACGGCCCGGTGCAGGTTGCCGTCGGCGGCCAGGCGCTGGGCGGCCAGGGCCTGCGGGCCGTCCTCGCCGCCGCCGATGAGGTAGACGTCCCCGTCGGCCGGCACCGGCTGGTCCGCGCGCACCTCGGCGCACTCCACCGGCAGCCCGCGCAGGTCGGCGCGGCGGGCCAGGATGAGCAGGTTGCCCCGGTCGCCGTAGGTGGACAGCAGGTCCGGGTACAGCCAGATCAGGCGCAGGTGCGACTCAGTTGACACGGTCCAGCTCCGCTCGGATGTCCTGGAAGGCGGTGTAGTTGGCGATGACCTCGAGCCGCCCCGGCGGCACGAGCGAGAGCGCCTGCCCGAACGAGCGCACGTGCTCGAACGGCACCTCGTTGACCTCCAGCCGCACCGCCAGGTCCATGGCCCGGTCGCCGGTGATGAGCACCCGGCGCCCGCGCAGCGGGGAGAAGTCGACGTCGTACAGCCAGGACGTGTCGGCCCCGTCGGGGTCCCGGGCGTTGATGCCGAGCAGCGTGGGGACGTCCTCGGCCATGTCGAACGACTCCAGCCAGCCGGCCGGGTTCTTGGCCAGCAGCAGCCGGATGACGCGCCCGTCGCGGTGCACCGTGGCGTAGCGACCGGCCACCGAGGCGACCTTGGCCAGCTCCGGCACCGCCTTGGCCGGCGGCACCCCGAACTGCGCGGCGACGGCCAGGGCGGTCGCGGCGTTCGCGCGGTTCACCCGGCCCGGCAGTTGCAGCGTGATCTGGTGGTACGTCCCGGTGTTGTCGACCACGCCGTCCCCGGACACCGTCCAGTGGGGGACCGGCCGGCTCAGGTTGCCCTCGGCGCAGGCCCACTGCTCGCCGTTGCGCTCGATGGACCCGCCGCACTCCGGGCACACCCAGGAGTCGTCGTGGAAGCGCTGGCCCGCGGCGACCCACGTCACCGCGGTGCCCTGGGCCACGGCCTTGCCCGCGGCCCACACGACCATCGGGTCGTCGGCGTTGGCGACGAGGTGCAGCCCGCGGCCGGGCAGCGCGTCGCGCCACAGGGCCGCCATCATGGCGACCTCCTTGGCCCGGTCCAGCTGGTCGCGGCTCAGGTTCAGCAGCGCGACGACCCGCGGCTTGGTCTGGTCGAGCACCTGCTTGAGGTAGTGCTCGTCGACCTCCAGCACCGCATACGGCGTCGCGCCCGCCTTGGCCAGCGCCGAGGTGTGCCCGGTCGGCATGTTGGCGCCGAGGCTGTTGGTGGCCACGTCGCCCAGCACGCCCATCGCGGCCGCGGTCAGGCGCGTGGTGGTCGTCTTGCCGTTGGTGCCGGAGATCAGCGCGATCTCCCGGCCCGCGGCGAGCTCGGCGAGCAGGTTCGGGTCGACCATGAGGCCGATCCGGCCGCCGATGACCGAGCCGTCGCCCCGTCCGGTGGCGCGTGACAGCGCGGCGGCGCCGCGCGACAGTGAGGTGGCGAGCTTGGCCCGCATCGGCAGCTTGTTGTCCGTCATCTCGCTTCCACGGTGTCCGGCGATGCGCTGACCCTACCCGGCCCGCGCGACACCCCCAACGGGTCCACCGGCGAACCGCCCGGACCCGCGCGCTCCACACCGCTCCACGGGTTCCCCCACTTTCCTCCACCCGAAACCCCGGACGCGCCGAGTGTGTGGAGATGTCCGGCCAAGAGGGCGATATGTCCGAATCCTGGAGTCGGTGGAACCGCCTCCCCCGATCGGGCACGCCCGGGCTCCTCCACCAGGCTCCACCCCGTTTGACGTGGGATTTCTTCACACGACGCGCGCCTGGATCGGGCGGTTTTCCGTTGACGGTGGAGGGAAGTGGAGTACAGTGGAGCGCGATGGCGGAGCCGGGGGGCTCGGCCGGCCCCGGGGGGACCGTTCGCGGTGGGAAGGGGTGGTTGTCCGTGTTTCTGGGCACCCACACTCCTCGCCTGGACGAAAAGGGCCGGTTGATCCTGCCGGCCAAGTTTCGGGACGAGCTGGCGGGAGGTGTCGTGATCACCAAGGGACAGGAGCGCTGCCTCTACGTGTTCCCCGGCGCCGAATTCGCCCGGATCGCCGAACAGCTTCGCGCCACACCGATGACGAACAAGGCGGCCCGCGCCTACGGCCGGGTGTTCTTCGCCAGCGCCCACGACGAGGTTCCCGACCGCCAGGGCCGGGTCACCATCCCGCAGCATCTGCGCGAGTATGCCGGGCTGGACCGCGACCTCGTGGTGATCGGGGCGAGCACCCGGGTGGAGATCTGGGACCGCCAGGCGTGGGACACCTACCTCGCCGAGAGCGAAGAGGACTTCGCGGGCATCGAGGAGGGGGTGCTGCCGGGAGGGCTGTGAGATCCCTGCAGCAACCGACTTTGAGGCCGCCGTACCGGCAGCTCTCCAGCCGCTCAGAGTTTCTCGAAGTCCTGACGCCACTTCCCCGGCGCCAGGGCGGAGGGGCGGATGGGGAGCTGGCGGTACGGCGCTCGCGCACGTGAGCACGTTTTGGGGAGTACCACGGCGGGACCGCGAATCCCGCCGCCGGCAGGGGGGCGACGATGGGGGAGCGGGACGTTCACGTGCCCGTGCTGCTCGAGCGCTGCCTCGAGCTGCTCGCCCCCGCGCTGGCCCGGCCGGGAGCGTTGTACCTCGACGCCACCCTCGGCCTCGGCGGCCACGCCGAGGCCGTGCTCCGCGCGCACCCGCAGGCCCGGCTGCTGGGCCTGGACCGCGACCCGCAGGCCCTCGGCCTCGCGGCGAAGCGGCTGGCACCGTTCGCCGACCGGATCCGCCTCGTGCACGCCGTCTACGACGAGCTGCCCGAGGTCCTCGGCGGCGAGCGGATCGACGCCGGACTGTTCGACCTGGGCGTGTCGTCGATGCAGCTCGACGACGCCGGGCGGGGGTTCGCCTACGCCCAGGACGCACCGCTGGACATGCGCATGGACCAGACGCGCGGCACGACCGCGGCCGAGGTGCTCAACACCTACAGCCACGGCGAGCTGGCCCGGGTCCTGCGCGTCTACGGGGAGGAGAAGTTCGCCTCCCGCATCGCCGCGTCCATCGTCCGGGAGCGTGAGAAGACGCCGCTGACGAGCTCGGCCCGCCTTGCCGAACTCGTCCGTGACGCCATCCCCGCGCCCGCCCGGCGCACCGGCGGTCACCCGGCCAAACGCACCTTCCAGGCGCTGCGCATCGAGGTCAACCGCGAGCTCGCGGTCCTCGAGTCGGCGATCCCCGCGGCGCTCGACGCGCTGCGGCCCGGGGGGCGGCTGGTCGTGCTGTCGTACCACTCACTCGAGGACCGCCTCGTCAAACAGGCGATCACGGAACGGACCCGCTCGACCGTCCCGGTCGAGCTGCCGTTCGAGCCGCCCGGCAGCGAACCGGAGCTGCGGGCGCTCACCCGGGGGGCCGAGCTCTCCGGCGCGGCCGAAACAGCGGCCAACCCGCGCGCGGCGTCGGTTCGGCTCCGCGCGGTGGAACGCAAGCCAGGCCCGAATCCGTCTGGAGTTCGGGCAGACACACTGGGGGAGGTGTGATGAACGTGACGACACTGCCGGCTGACCGGCAGGGAAGGAGTCAGCGCAGTGCACCGCGGTCGGGGGGCCGGACCACGGGGCGCGACGCTGAGCAGTTCGAGGCGCGACGGGACCCACAGATCGACGGTGCGACGGCACTGCAGCCGCAGTACGAGCCGGAGCCCGAGACCGAGCACGCAACCAGGTCCGCCCAGCCGTCGACCCAGCCCGCCCGACCGGGGCGGGAGGGCCGTCTGCGGGTGGCACCACCGGCACCGGTCAGTGCGCCGCGGGCGCCCTTCGTGGCGCTGGTGCTGGTGCTGGTGCTCTCGGGCGTCGTGGGCATCCTGGTGCTCAACACCCGGATCGCCGAGAACGCGTTCAAGCTCGACGCGCTGAAGACCAAGCAGGCGGGCCTCGACCGCGACGAGGAGCGGCTGCGCAGCGATCTGGCCAACAAGGAGTCGCCGGTGACGCTCGCGTCGCGGGCGAAGCAGCTGGGGCTCGTGCCCTCGCGCACGCCGGCGTTCCTGGTGCTGCCCGACGGCACCAAGCTGGAGATGCCCGGGCCGAGCAAGTAACCAAGCGATTCCACCAAGTCCAGAGCGGGATCCACTGTGGATCCACTGTGGACGCGAACGGAAGTCAGGACCATGGCTGGCGACACTCCTGATCGGCGGGGCGGCGAGCGGCGCGGGGGCGCCGGGCGCCGGGAGACCACCGAGCGCGGGAGCGGCGCCGGCCGGCAGCGAACGGGCGGTCGCGCCGGTGCGGGGGGTACCGGTGCCTCCGCCCGTTCCCGTTCGGGCGGGGCGGCCGACGAGCCGCCGCTGCGCGGGACGATGTCCGAGGCGAAGCGGTACACGCCGCGCGGGCGCTCCGTGCGCGACGCCTCGGTCGACGCGGGCGGGCGCGGGGACCCGTTCCGCCCCGCCCTGGAGGTGATCCAGGGCGGGCGCAGCGAGCAGCCGCGGCGCGCGAGCCGCCGCCCCGCGGCGCCCGAACCCGAGCCCGACCCGATCGACCTGGACCGGGAGGAGCCGGCGCCGCGGCAGCGGCGCACCCCGCCCGCCCGCAAGCCCGCGAACCCGGCCGGCCGCAAGGCCGCGAACCCGCCGCTGCGCAGGGTGGCGAACCCGCGCAAGGCCCCCGCCAAGCGCATCCCGGTGCGCAAGAAGCAGAGCCGGGTGAGCGTGCCCCGGCTCAAGCGCCGCCCCGGCCTGCCCAAGCTCGCCGAACCGCGCCGCCGCCTGCGCCTGGCCACCGTGCTCGCGCTGGTGCTGTTCGCCGCGATCGGCGTGCGCCTGGTGCAGCTGCAGCTGACGGACGCGAGCGCCTACGCCGCCGAGGGGCTCAAGGACCGCCTCGTGCGCGCCGTGCTGCCGGCCTCGCGCGGCGCCATCCTGGACCGCAACGGCAAGATCCTGGTGCACTCGGTCGAGACCCGCTACGTCGCCGTCGACCCGATGGCGGTGAAGGACCCCGAGGCGCTGGCCGACAAGCTCTTCACGATCCTGGACAAGTACGGCGTCCTGCGCTCCGACCTCGTGCGCAAGATGACCCCGCACAAGGCCGCCGACGGCCGGACCAACGTGCGCTTCGAATACCTCGTGCACCAGATCGAGCCGGCCGACGGCGACCGCATCGAGGGGCTGCACGTCGGCGCGCTCAAGGTCGACCGCGACGAGCGCCGCGAGATCCCCGGCTACGACCTGGCCTCGAACATCATCGGCTTCACGTCCAAGCCCGACCTGAACGGGCAGATGGGCATCGAGAAGCAGTACGACTCGGTGCTGCGCGGCGTCGACGGGCTGCACGTGTACGAGCACGGCGAGGGCGACCTCGACAAGCCGCTGCCCTACGGCTACGAGGAGCTCAAGCCGGCCCGCCCGGGCAGCAACGTGGAGCTCACCATCGACCAGGACCTGCAGTTCTCGGTGCAGAGCGCCCTCGCCGAGCGGATGGAGCCGCTGAAGGCCGACTTTGCCACGGCCGTCGTGCTCGACGCGCGCACGATGGAGGTGATGGCGATGGCCAGCTACCCGTCCTTCGCCGCCGCCGACCCGGGCCGCAGCGACCCGAACCTGCTCAAGGACCAGTGCACCGCGACGGTCTTCGACCCCGGTTCGATCCACAAGGCGATCGTCATGGGCGCCGCGCTCCAGGAGGGGATCATCACCCCGGGCACGGCGGTCACGGTGAACTCGAAGGTGAAGAAGGGCGACACCACCTACACCGATCACCCGCCGCAGCGCGACGGTACGCAGATGACCATCCCGGGCATCCTGGCGCTGTCGTCCAACGTCGGCACCATCGCGGTCGCGGACCAGCTGGGCAAGGACAAGCTGTACGAGTACCAGCAGAAGTTCGGCCTCGGTCAGCGCACCGGCGTCGGGCTGCCCAACGAGTCGCCCGGCCAGCTCCTGCCGCCGAACCAGTGGACCGGCTCCAGCCCGGGCTCGATCCCGATCGGCAACGGTGTGGCCACGACGGCCCTGCAGATGGCGGCGGTGTACGGCACGATCGCCAACGACGGCCTCTACGTCCAGCCGACCCTGGTGAAGAAGATCATCGGGCCCGACGGCACCGTGACGAAGCCGCCGGCCCAGCAGACCCGCCGGGTGCTCGACCCCAAGGTCGCGCAGGAGCTGCGGGTGATGCTCGAGGGCGTGACCACGCTCGACGACGCCACCGGCAAGCAGGCGGCGATCCCGGGGTACCGCATCGCCGGCAAGACCGGCACCTCGAAGCTGCCCCAGAACGGCGGCTACGCCCCCGGCGACGTCGTGTCGTTCATCGGCATGGCCCCGGCCGAGGCACCGCGCTACGTGATCGCGGTGAACGCCCACGTGCCCGGCGGCGCCGGCGGCTCGGTGGCCGCGCCGGCGTTCAAGGAGATGATGGCGCTCACCCTGTCCACGTTCGGGGTCACCCCGACCGGCACCGAGCCGCCGAAGCTGACGATCTACCCGTGACACCGGCTCCGGGGCTTCGCGGACGGGCGGGTAGGGTCTGACCCCGTGCCCGGCTATCCCCGTCCGCGGAATGTCCGCCCCACGCTCATCGGTGAGCTGGGCGGCGGCTCGGAAGATGTTGCGGTCACGGGGGTGACGCACAGTAGCTCCGCGGTACTGCCGGGTGATCTTTATGCCGCATTGCCGGGAGCCAGGGTGCACGGGGCGCAGTTCATCCCCGAGGCGCTCGAGCGCGGCGCGGTCGCGGTGCTCACCGACCCCGCCGGGGTGCGCCCCGACGCCGGGGTCCCGTTCATCGTCGTGGACAGGCCCCGGGACGTGCTCGGCGACGTCGCCTCCAAGGTGTACGGCGAGCCGACCCGCCGGCTGACCACCATCGGCGTCACCGGCACCGCGGGCAAGACCTCGACCACCTACCTCATCGAGGCCGGGCTGCGCGCCGCCGGCCAGGTCACGGGCCTCATCGGCACCGTCGAGACCCGGCTGGGCGACCTGACCGTCAAGAGCATCCGCACCACCCCCGAGGCGACCGACCTGCACGCCCTCTTCGCCGCGGCGCTCGAGCGCGGCGTGCAGTCGGTGGCCATGGAGGTCTCCAGCCACGCCCTCGAGGTCGGCCGGGTCGGCGGGGTCCGCTTCGCCGCCGCCGGCTTCACCAACTTCGGCATGGACCACCTCGACTTCCACCCGTCGGTGGACGCCTACTTCGCGGCCAAGGCGCGCCTGTTCGACGGCCGCGCCGCCGTGGAGATCCTCAACTTCGACGATGTGTCGGTAATGCGACTGCGCAAGCCCGGGTCGTGGACCTACTCCATTGCTGGTGACGAAGCCGACTTCAGTGTCTCCGGCGTGACCACCGCCGGCTACGGCCAGGCGTTCGACGTGCATTGGCGCGGACGGACGGCGCGTTCGGGCGTGCAGCTGCCCGGGCGGCACAACGTGGCCAACGCGCTGCTCGCCGTCGCCTCCCTCGTCGCCGTCGGCGTCGACCTCGACGTCGCGGCCCGGGCCGTGGCCGAGGCGCCGGGCTCGCCCGGGCGCATGGAGCGCGTCGAGGCCCCCGGCGAGGTCGTCGGCGTCGTGGACTACGCGCACAAGCCCGACGCCATGGTCGAGGTCCTCAAGGCCCTGCGCACCCTCGCGGCCTCGCGCGGCGGCCGGGTGCTCTGTGTCGTCGGGGCCGGTGGCGACCGGGACCGCGGCAAGCGCCCGCTCATGGGCCGGGCCGCCGCCGACGGGGCCGACCTCGTGATCGTCACCGACGACAACCCGCGCACCGAGGACCCGGCCGCGATCCGTGCCGAGGTGCTCGCCGGGGCCGCGGGCGGCCCGGCCGAGGTGGTGGAGATCGGCGGGCGGCGCGACGCCATCGCCCACGCGGTCGCGCAGGCCAAGCCCGGCGACGTGGTCGCGCTGCTGGGCAAGGGGCACGAGACGGGCCAGGAGGTGGGCGGCGAGGTGCTCCCGTTCGACGACCGGGTGGAGCTGGCCGCCGCGCTGGCGGAGGCGGCCTCATGATCGCGCTGACGCTGGCCGGGATCGCCGCGATCGTCGGTGGCGAGCTGCACGGCGGCGGCGGGGACGCGGTGGTCGACGGCAGCGTGGAGTACGACTCCCGCAAGATCGGTCCCGGGAGCCTCTTCGTGGCCTTCGCGGGCGCGAAGGTCGACGCCCACGAGTTCGCCGCCAAGGCGATGGCCGACGGCGCCGCCGGAGTCCTCGGCAGCCGGCCCGTGCCCGGGGTGCCCGTCGTCGTCGTGGACGACCCCCGCCACGCGCTCGGGCTGCTGGCCCGCGCGGTGCTCGACCGGCTGCACGCCGAGGCGGACATCACCGTCGTCGCGCTCACCGGCTCCTCGGGCAAGACCAGCACCAAGGACCTCGTCGCCCGGCTGCTCGCCACGCAGGGCCCGACCGTGGCCACCGCCGGCTCGGAGAACAACGAGCTCGGCACGCCGTACACGGTGCTCAAGGCCGACGAGCACACCCGCTTCCTCGTGCTCGAGATGGGCGCGCGGGGGATCGGGCACCTCAAGTACCTCTGCGAGATCGCCCCGCCGGACGTCGTCGTCGAGCTCAACGTGGGCGTCGCGCACATCGCCGAGTTCGGCTCGGTCGACGGCATCGCGCAGGCCAAGGGCGAGCTGGTCGAGGCGCTCGGCCCCGGCGGCGTCGCGGTGCTCAACGCCGACGACGAGCGGGTCCGGGCCATGGCCGGGCGCACCACGGGCCGCGTCGTGCTGGCCGGCGAGGCCGCCGACGCGCAGGTGCGCGCGACCGACGTCGTGGCCCTGGACCGCGGCCGGTTCGGCTTCACCCTCACCGTCCCCGGCGCGGCGCCCGTCCCGGTCCGCCTCGGCGTCGCGGGACGCCACAGCGTCGGCAACGCGTTACTCGCCGCGGCCGTCGCGACGCTGGCGGGCCTCGAGCCGGCCGCGATCGCGGCGGGACTCGGCGATCTCGAGGGTTTGTCGACCCGAAGGATGGATGTCTTCGACCGTGCCGACGATGTCACGGTCATCGACGACTCGTTCAACGCCAACCCGGCGTCCATGGCGGCCGCGCTGCGCGCGCTCGTCGCGGTGGCCGGCGGGCGGCGCAAGATCGCCGTGCTCGGCTTCATGGCGGAGCTCGGCGGGTACGAGCGAGCCGGACACGAGGAGGTCGGTCGTCTCGCCGCGGAGCTCGGCGTCGACCGTCTCGTGGCCGTCAGCGAGCAGGCCGCGCCGATCCTGACCGGAGCGGCCGCCGTGGCGAGTTGGGGAGGAGACTCGGTGCTCGTGACCGATCAGGAGGCCGCCGTGGCGCTGCTGCGCGCCGAGCTGCTTCCACGCGACGTGGTCCTGGTCAAGGGATCGCGCTACCGGACCTGGGACGTCGCCGACGCCCTGCGCACGGAAGATTTCCGCAAGTGAGGGCCGTCTTCGTCGCGGCCTTCGTCGCGTTTCTCATCTCGCTGTTCGGCACGCCGATCGCGATCAAGTACTTCACCCGCCTGAAGGCCGACCAGCCCATCCGCTCCGAGGGCCCGCAGACCCACCTCGGCAAGAAGGGCACGCCGACCATGGGCGGCGTGGTGTTCATCTTCGCCACGCTGGTCGCCTACACCGGCGGGCACATCGCGCTCACCACGCTGCCCGACGCCCAGCTGCGCCCGGCCGGCCCGACGGCCACCGCCGTCGTGCTGCTGGGCCTGTTCGTCTTCACCGGCCTGCTGGGCTTCCTCGACGACTACCTCAAGGTCGCCAAGCGCAACAGCGACGGCCTGAACAAGCGGGGCAAGCTCATCGGCCAGGCGCTCATCGGCGCCATCTTCGGCGCGATCGCGCTCTACGTCTCCGCCGACAAGACCGGCCGCCAGGACGTCACCACCGTGGCCAGCCCGAAGCTGTCGTGGGTGCACGACATCGACTGGCTGAACATCGGCAAGATCGCCGCGGTGATCTTCTTCGTGTTCGTGGTCATGTCGATGTCCAACGCGGTCAACCTGACCGACGGCCTCGACGGCCTCGCGACCGGCACGTCGATCCTGGTGCTGATCAGCTACATGGCGATCGCCTTCTGGCAGTACCGGCACTGGTGCGCCGACCCGTCGTACCAGGCCCCCTACTGCTACGACGTGCGCGACCCGCTGGAGATGGCCCTGATCGCCGGGGCCGCCGTCGGCGCGCTCGTCGGTTTCCTGTGGTGGAACACGTCCCCGGCCCGCATCTTCATGGGCGACACCGGCTCCATGGCGCTGGGCTCGCTCATCGCCGGGCTCGCGGTGGCCACGAAGACCATCCTGCTGCTGCCGCTGCTGGGCCTGCTCTTCGTGATCATCGTGGTGACCTGGGTCATGCAGATCGGGTCGTACCGCACCACCGGCAAACGCATCTTCCGGATGGTCCCGCTCCAGCACCACTTCGAGCTGGCCGGATGGAGCGAGGTCAACATCGTGGTCCGGTTCTGGATCATCTCCGGCCTCGGCGTCGCGGCGGCCCTCGGGCTCTTCGCCGCCGACTTCCTGCGTGTGATGAGCGGCGCCTCCTAAGGCACATCCCGACGGCGCGTCGCGGCCGCCCGGCCGCGGCGCAGCCGGAATGATGGGCGGCATGAGGAGCGACGGGGAGGAAGTTCCGAACGAGGGCGGCTGGCTCGCCAACCTGGTCGGGTCGCTGCGGGGTCTGCTGGACCGTCCGCTCGCCTCCTACTACCTGCTGCTGTCCAGCGTCGGCCTGCTCGTGTTCATCGGCCTGGTCATGGTGTTCTCGGTGACCAGCGTCAACAGCTACGCGACCACGGGCAGTCCGTTCACCTCGATCGCCAAGCAGGCGCTCTCGGCCGTGGTCGGCCTGCTGGCGTTCTGGGTGTGCCAGCGGCTGCCGGTGCGCACGTTCCGCGCCGTGGCCATCCCGATGCTGATCGCCTCGATCGTGCTCATGTGCTTCGTGGACCTGATGGGCTGGCTGTCGGGCCGCCGCGCCCCCGACGGGCAGAGCGCGTCGGCGATCCATCTCGGGCCGATCTGGGTCGAGGACCTGTGGCTGCACGTCGGCGGCTTCCAGATCCAGCCGGCCGAGCTGGCCAAGATCGCGCTCGTGGTCTGGGGCGCCGACCTGCTCGTGCGCAAGGGCCGCACCATCATGACCTGGCGCGAGCTGGCCATGCCGCTGTTCCCGGTGACCATCCTGCTGCTGCTCCTCGTGGGCTACAACGACCTCGGCTCGATGATCTGCATGGTGGTGCTGTTCACCGGGCTGCTGTGGGCGGCCGGGGCCCGGCTGCCGGTCTTCGGCTGGCTCGGCGGGTTCTTCCTCGCGGGCGTGGTCGCGCTCATCCTGCTGCCGGCCAAGAAGGACTACCGGCTGGACCGGCTCAAGGTCTTCTTCGACCCGAGCATCGACCCGGACGCGAAGGCGGGGCGGTACCAGTACCTGCGCGGCCTGTGGGCGGTCTCCGACGGCGGCTGGTTCGGCGTCGGCCTCGGCCAGGGCCAGCTCAAGTGGGGCCGGCTGCCCAACGCGCACAACGACTTCATCTTCGCCATCGTCGCCGAGGAGCTCGGCGTGGTCGGCTGCATGGTCGTGCTGCTGCTGTTCGGCATGCTCACCTACACCGGCCTGCGCATCGCCCGCCGCGTCGAGGACCCGTTCCGCCGCCTGGTCGCCGCGGCGATCACGATCTGGTTCGTCGGCCAGGCGATCATCAACATCGGCGGCGTCGTCGGCCTGATGCCGATCACCGGCCTGCCGCTGCCGTTCATCTCCGACGGCGGCAGCGCCCTGGTCGTCGCGCTCGGCGCGGCCGGCATCCTCACGTCGGCGGCCCGCGCCGAGCCGGACTGCGCGCGAGCCATGCACGCCCGTCCGCCGCGGAAATGGGTGCGACTACTCTGGGCGCCGTTGCCGCCGCTTCCGCGCGCTCGCGAGGACGACGACGGCACGGACCCTTCGACACGCACGACGGGCCGGCCCACCTTCGCGGGGTCGCCCCGCGGAAGGAGCACCTGATGGCAGCGCTGCGCTCGGTGGTGCTGGCCGGCGGAGGCACCGGCGGGCACATCTATCCGCTGCTGGCCTTCGCCGACTGCCTGCGCAGGCACGACCCCGACGTCCGCATCACGTGTCTGGGCTCGGCGAGCGGCATGGAGAACGACCTCATCCCGCGCGCCGGCTACGACCTGCGGCACGTCCCGGCCTACCAACTGCCGCGCTCGGTGAACATGAACCTGGTGCGCACCCCGGACCGGATGTGGAGGGCGGCGAAGGCGGCCCGCGCGATCCTGGACGAGGTCAACGCCGACGCCGTGGTCGGCTTCGGGGGGTACGTGTCCGTCCCGGCCTACCTGGCCGCCTGGCGGCGCAAGACGCCCAGCGTGATCCACGAGGTCAACGTCCCGATGGGCGTGGCCAACAAGATGGCCATGCGGTTCACCAAGAACGTCGTGCTCGGCTTCCCCCACCAGGCCCGGCAGATGCCGGCCGTGGCGGACGCGCCAGTGGTCGGGGTGCCGCTGCGGCAGAGCATCACCACCCTGGACCGGGCTGCCCGCCGCGCCGAGGCCCGCCGCTATTTCGGCCTCGACCCCAATCTTCCGACGCTGTTCGTCTTCGGTGCATCTTCGGGCGCCCGCTCGATCAACAACGCGGTGGCCGGCGCGGCCAAGGCGATCACCTCGGCCGGCGTGCAGGTGCTGCACATCGTCGGGGCCCGAAACGAGGACTTCGACATCCCGGCCGGCCTGCCCGCGCCGTACGTGCGGATCAAGTTCCTCTCCGAGATGGAGCTCGGCTACGCCGCCGGTGACCTGGCGATCTGCCGCGGCGGCGCGATCACCTGCGCCGAGACCGCGGCGATCGGCATCCCGGCGGTCTACGTGCCGCTGCCCTGGGGCAACGGCGAGCAGCGGCGCAACGCCCTGCCGGTGGTCGAGGCCGGCGGCGGCCTGATCGTCGAGGACGGCGACCTGTCGCCCGAATACGTGGCCCAGCAGATCGTCCCGCTGGTGCGCGACGGCGCCCGGCTCGAGGCGATGAGCCGCGCGGCCGCCGGATACGGGCGCCGCGACGGCGACGAGGCCCTTCGTCGGTACCTCCTGAAGGTGGTCGGAGCATGAGCGGTACGGAGCGAAGCGGCGCCCGGTCTGGGTCGATCGTCGCGAAGCACCATCGAGCCAGATCGGGTGTTGTGGCCGCTCATCAGGAGCGCAGGGCGGAGCTCAGGCCGGCGCCGGAGCTTGCGGAGGTGACGGCATGAGCACGGGGATTACCGCGGAAGAGCTCGGCAAGGTGCATCTCGTCGGGGTCGGCGGGGTCGGCATGAGCGGGCTCGCCCGCCTGCTGCTCACCCGCGGCATCCCGACCTCGGGCAGCGAGCTCAAGGAGTGGCCCCACCTGGCCGCCCTCAAGGCCCTCGGCGGCACGATCTACCGCACCCACGAGCCGTCCAACCTCGACGGCGTGGACACGGTCGTCTACTCCACCGCCATCCCCAAGGACCACATCGAGCTCGTCACCGCCCGCGAGCGGGGCCTGCGCCTGCTGCACCGCTCCGAGGCCCTGGCCGCGACCATGAACGGCCGGCGCGCCGTGGCCGTGGCCGGCACGCACGGCAAGACGACCACCACCTCGATGATCACGCTGATCCTCCAGCACGCCGGGCTCGACCCGTCGTTCGTGATCGGCGGGGAGATCTCCGCGATCGGCTCCAGCGCCCACCACGGCAGCGGCGAGCTGTTCGTGGCCGAGGCCGACGAGAGCGACCGCTCGTTCCTGCTCTACTCCCCGCACGTCGCGCTCGTCACCAACATCGACGCCGACCACCTCAACACGTACGGCGACCTGCAGGGCCTCGAGGACGCGTTCGTCGAGTTCTGCGGCCGGGTCGAGCCGGGCGGGTTCGTGGTCACGTGCGCCGACGACCCGGGCGCGATGCGGATGGCGGTGCGGGCCCGGGCGGCCGGCGCCGACATCGTCACCTACGGCACCGCGCCCGACGCCGACCTGCGCATCAGCGAGGTCCGCTCGTCCGTGCACGGGGTGCGCTACATGGCCCACCACGACGGGGTGCCGCTGGGCGAGGTGTTCCTGCCGGTGCCGGGCGCGCACCTGGGCCTCAACTCGGCCGGGGCGATCCTCACCGCGCTGCGGCTGGGCGTGCCGGCCGAGACGGCGATCGAGAGCCTGGCGACGTTCCCGGGCGTGCGCCGCCGCTTCGAGTTCAAGGGCACCGAGGGTGGGGTGCGGGTCTACGACGAGTACGCGTACCACCCGGTGCCGATCGCGGCGGCCCTGCGCACGCTGCGCGAGGTGGCCGGCGACGGGCGGCTCGTGGTGGTGTTCCAGCCGTACCGGGTGTACCGCACCCGCGACTTCCAGGCCGAGATCGCGGAGGGCCTCTCGCTCGCCGACGAGGCCGTGATCATGGAGGTCTTCGGCCCCGGCGAGGTGCGCGAGCCCGGCGAGGGCGGCGTCGCGCTGACCGCGGCGGTGAGCCTGCCCGACGCGCAGAAGGTGTTCGTGCCGTCGTGGGAGGACGTGCCCGGCGAGGTGGTGGCCCGCGTCCGCGAGGGCGACGTGGTCGTCACGATGGGCGCACCGCCGATCTCGCTCATGGGCGACGAGCTGCTCGCCGCGCTCAAGGGCGGGGACGAGCCGGACGAGTACGTGGGCCGGCACTCGCGGGCCGACGACTGACGGTAAGGACTGATCGCCGGTGAGCCAGACGCGCGGATGGCGGCTCGTCCTGGCCCCCCGCGATGCGCCGCCGTCGGTGCGGCTCTTCGCGGCCCGGGCCCGGCGGCACCGCCTCCGCGCGGCGCTGCCCTGGCTCGTGGCGCTGGGGCTCGTGGCGCTGCTCGGCGGGGCGGCGGCGGTGGTGTACCTCACCCCGGCCCTCGGCGTCGAGCGCATCGAGGTCGCCGGCGCCGGCGTGCTCGACCCGGCGTCGGTGCGCGCGGCCGCCGCCGTGCGCGACGGCACCCCGATGCCGCGGGTGGACGTGCGCGCGGTCGAGCGCCGCGTGCGCGAGGCGCTCAAGCCGGTGCGCACCGTGCAGGTCCAGACGCACTACCCGCACACCCTCGCGATCGCGGTGACCGAGCGCACCGCGGTCGCGGCCGTGCCCAAGGTCGGCGGCTTCACGCTGCTCGACGCCGAGGGGGTGGCGTTCCTGCCGGTCGACGCCGCGCCGCCGGGCCTGCCGATGGTCCGTGTCGCCCAGCCCGAGCCCGGCGACGCCACCACCGAGAGTGCCCTGACCGTGCTGGCCGCGCTCTCCCCGCCGGTGCTCGCGCAGATGACGGCGCTGGTCGCCGAGTCGCCGACCCGGATCAAGCTGGAGCTGACCGGAGATCGGGTCGTGCTGTGGGGCGACGCCACCCAGAACGCGGCCAAGGTGCGGGTCCTGGAGCGCACGACGATCGAGCCGGGGCGCACCCTCGACGTGAGCGCGCCCGGCGTCGTACTGGAGAAGTGAGCCCGGACAAGTGGGCACCTGCCCGTCACACCGGGCTCGCCGCGGCCGTTAGGAATTCGACGGCGTCGCAGGCGAATCGCCCGACACGCCGGGGCACGGTCCTTGGATCACGACAGTCGGGCCCTTACCTTGCGATAAGGCATTAGTTGACATAACTATAAGCCTCTAGTAAAGGGTGAGGGTTTGCGGGACCCCCATCCGCTGCGTTCGCATTGGCGGACGCCGCCCGTCACGGGGTCGGGCTCGGGACAGGTCCCTCAGGGATCGGACCGGGATTCATCGCTCGGCACCGGACAGGATCGGCGCTCGCCAACCTCGAAAGGAAAGGTGGTCCGATGACACATCCGCACAACTATCTCGCGGTCATCAAGGTCGTCGGCATCGGCGGCGGCGGGGTCAATGCCGTCAATCGCATGATCGAGGTTGGCCTCAAGGGCGTCGAGTTCATCGCGATCAACACCGACGCCCAGGCACTGCTGATGAGCGACGCCGACGTCAAGCTCGACGTCGGCCGGGAACTGACCCGCGGGCTGGGTGCGGGCGCCAATCCCGATGTCGGCAAGAATGCGGCCGAAGACCACCGCGACGAGATCGAAGAGGTGCTCAAGGGCGCCGACATGGTCTTCGTCACCTGTGGCGAGGGCGGCGGGACTGGCACCGGCGGCGCGCCCGTCGTGGCCAACATCGCGCGGAAGCTCGGCGCGCTGACCATCGGCGTGGTCACCCGGCCGTTCTCGTTCGAGGGCAAGCGCCGGCAGGTGCAGGCCGAGGCGGGCATCGAGGAGCTGCGCAACCAGTGCGACACGCTCATCGTGATCCCCAACGACCGGCTCCTGGCGCTCGGTGACCGCGGCATCAGCATGATGGACGCGTTCCGCCAGGCCGACCAGGTGCTGCTCTCCGGTGTGCAGGGCATCACCGATCTGATCACCACGCCCGGCCTCATCAACCTCGACTTCGCCGACGTCAAGAGCGTCATGAGCGGAGCCGGGAGCGCGCTCATGGGCATCGGCAGCGCCCGCGGCGACAACCGCGCGGTCGAGGCCGCCGAGTCGGCCATCTCCAGCCCGCTGCTGGAGCAGAGCATGGACGGCGCGCGCGGCGTGCTGCTGTCCATCGCCGGCGGTTCCGACCTGGGCCTGTTCGAGATCAACGACGCGGCGCAGCTGGTCACCGACGCCGCCCACCCGGACGCGAACATCATCTTCGGCGCGGTCATCGACGACGCGCTCGGCGACGAGGTGCGCGTCACGGTCATCGCGGCCGGCTTCGACGGGGGCGCCCCGGCGTACCGCCCGATCGAGGCGCGGGCCCCGCGCACGCCGCACGGCCCGCAGCACAGCCAGCCCAAGGAGCCGGCCCCGCAGGAGCGCCAGGCCCCGCCGCCGCCCCGGCGGGTCCTGTTCGACGACGTCGACGTGCCCGACTTTCTGAAGAACGGTGCGTGATTGATCACGGCGTAACCTCTGCTTGAATTGGGTAGGCCGCAAGAGCGGCCTGCCCAATCGCCGTTTTCAGGAGGTTTTCGTGGACGTGCGGACCGAGCAGATCGCGGCCAATCTCGCCTCGGTGCGGGAGCGGATCGCCGCGGCCTGCCACGCCGCCGGACGCGAGCCGGAATCGGTCACCCTGGTGGCCATCACGAAGACCTACCCGGCGCAGGACGTGGCCCGGCTGGCCGAGCTGGGCGTGCGTGACGTCGGCGAGAATCGGGACCAGGAGGCGGCCCCCAAGGCCGCCGCCGTGCCCGGCCTGCGCTGGCACTTCGTCGGGCAGCTGCAACGCAACAAGGCGCGCTCGGTGGCCGGCTACGCCGATGTCGTGCACTCCGTGGACAGCCTGCGCCTGGTGGACGCCCTGGCCGACGCCGTGCTCAAGGCCGGGCGGGAGACCCCGCTGGGGGCGCTGGTGCAGGTCAGCCTGGACGACGACGAGCACCGCGGCGGTGCGCTCACGGGACAGGTCGAGAAGGTCGCCGAGGCGATCGCGGCCAGCCCCGGCCTCGCCCTGCGCGGGGTCATGGCGGTCGCGCCGCTGGGCTGGGAGCCGGACGAGGCATTCGCCCGGCTCGAGGCGATCGCGGCGCGCATTCGTCAGCGTTTTTCCGGTCCGGACGGTGCGGCGGACTGGATTTCGGCGGGTATGAGCGACGATCTCGAATCCGCGATTCTGCACGGCTCGACACACGTTCGTGTCGGCAGCGCATTGCTCGGAAAACGCACCCCGCTGGGGTAGCCTGGCCCGCGGGAACGGAAAACTACACGGGTGTGGTTCTGCGCCGGCGGGGCGGTGTCGCACAACGTGATCGGTGGCACCGACAACGGGGGGAAGTGCCGCATGGCGGTGGACGGAGGAGCGCGGATGGGTGCTCTGCGCAGGGCGGGCGTCTGGCTCGGTCTCGTCGAGGACGAGGACGATCGTGGGTACGACGATCGTCATTACCGGTACGGCGACGACCTTCTCGACGACGAGGACGACGTCGACGAGGTCCCGGCGCCGCGTTCCCGCACGACCTCGGAGCGGCTGTCGGCCTCGGAGCGCATCTCGGCCTCCGACCGGCTCTCGTCGTCCGAGCGGCTGTCCGCCTCGGAGCGCCTGTCGGCCGCCGAGCGCCTGGAGACCGGCTCCTCGAGCCGGACCAGCACCGTGCGCTCGATCACGCGCCCGAACACGTCGGTCAGCTACCCGACGCGCGACAATCTCGCACTCGCCCCGACCAGCTCCGTCCGTGAGCGCGCCCAGGTGGACGAGGACAGCGACGACCGCCGTTACGCGATCACCACGCTGCACCCGACCACCTACAACGAGGCCCGCACGATCGGTGAGCACTTCCGCGACGGCGTGCCGGTGATCATGAACCTCACCGAAATGGACGAGGCGGACGCCAAACGTTTGGTCGACTTCGCGGCCGGACTCGTATTCGGCCTGCGTGGTAACTTCGAGCGGGTGACCAACCGAGTCTTCCTGCTCTCACCGGCAAATGTCCAGGTCACCGCAGAGGACAAAGCTAAGATCGCCGAGGGCGGGTTCTTCAACCAGAGCTGAGCGAGGACTCAACGACCGTGGTGTCCATCACCTTGCAGATCGTGCATCTGCTGCTCTACCTCTTCCTGGTGGCGCTCCTCGCACGCTTCGTGATGGGCTACGTCATGCAGTTCGGACGCCGCTGGCAACCCGGCCGGGGCGCGGCGGCGGCGCTGGAAGTGGTGTGGAGCGTCACCGATCCGCCGCTCAAAGCGTTGAGGCGGGTGATTCGTCCGCTGCGTATTGGTACCGTGGCCGTGGACCTGTCTTCGCTTGTGCTGCTGGTTATCCTGTTCGTGCTGATGTACGTCGTGTTAGGGCGGCTGATCGCGGCGTTCTCGTGACACGCACCGCTCGGCGGCCACGCGGCCGCAACTGACCCGAGGAGTTTCGATGCCGCTGACCCCGGCCGACGTTCACAACGTCGCCTTCAAGAAGCCCCCAATCGGCAAGCGGGGCTACGACGAGGAGGAGGTCGACGCCTTCCTCGACGAGGTCGAGCGTGAGCTCGCCCGGTTGATCGAAGAGAACAACGAGCTGCGCGCGCAGCTCGAGCGCGGCGGTGGCCCCGCCCGCGTGGCGCCCGGCGCCGGCGGCGACCCCCGCCTGGCCGCGGAGCTCGCCGACCTCAAGACGCAGTTCGAGCGCGTCCAGCGCGAGAAGTCCTCCGCGGAGCAGGCCGCCCGCGGGATGCAGCAGGAGCTCGACCAGATCCGGGCCCAGGGCGGTCCGGGCGGCGCCGGTGCAACCGGCGACGGCGAGCAGCAGGCGCTGCGCGTGCTCATGATGGCCCAGCGCACCGCGGACGACCACGTGTCCGACGCGCGCCGCGAGGCCGACAAGCTTCTGTCCGAGGCCCGCACCAAGGCCGAGGAGGTCACCCGCGACGCGCGCGCGAAGGCCGACGCGCTCGAGCGTGACGCCCGCCAGCGCCACCAGGAGGCCATGGGCGGCCTGGACGCCAAGCGCACCGCTCTGCAGAAGCACATCGAGGAGCTCAAGCAGTTCGAGCGCGAGTACCGCACCCGCCTCAAGGCCTACCTGGAGAGCCAGCTGCGCGACCTCACCGGTCGCGAGCAGAGCCTCGAGGCCGAGATGGCGCAGCGCGGCGAGGGCGCGGCGCGCCCGGCGGTCGGCGGCGGCCTGGCCACGGCCGGCCTCGCGGGCGGCTACGAGGGTGCGGGTCGCTGACCCGCTGGTCCCCCGAGCGTGGCCGAGCACGAACCAGCACGGCACCCACACGAGTGAAGTGACGGCACAGAGCGGCTGACCGGCAGCGGCCGACACGCGGCCGGTCAATGCGACACGCGGCGCCCCAGTCGAAATTCGACTGGGGCGCCGGTCATTCTGGGAGACTTCCGACAGGCTCGTTCGTTGTACCGGCTGAGAGACACTCGCCCGGAGAGGCCTTTCGGTACTCGCCCCGGGATTCGCTGTGCGGAGGGACAGGGCCGTGATCGTCGGAAGCCTGCTGCTGATCGTGGTGGCCGTCGGCCTGCTCGTGCTGGGCCTGCTGCAGGGCTCGGACGCCCTGCTGGTGGCGTCCATCGGGGCAAGCCTGCTGGCCGCGGTAGCGCTGATCGTGGGCGGTCGCCAGGCCGCGGCGGCGCGCTCGGCCCGCACCACCCGCACCGGGCGGCAGGTGCCCTCGGAGCGCTACGACCCGTTCGCCTCCCACCTCGGCTCGGACGAGCTCGGCGGCGAGGACGAGGAGCACGCGGGGGAGTACGGCCGGCGCGTCGAGCGCCAGGCGGTCGGGGCCGGGGCGCGCGCGGGTACCACCTACGGAAGCTCCACGGGCGGGCGGCCCGCGGTCGCGGACGAGACGGCGATGATGGCCCCGCTGCGGGACGAGCCCGAGTCCGCCATCCCGCAGCAGGGCGACAGCGGCGGCCGCTACGACGAGTACCCGCCGCAGTACGACCAGGACCCGCCGGCCGGCGCCTACGAGAGCGCCTACCAGGAGCCCGCCGCGGCCGCCGACGATGACGACGATGACGACTACGACGACGAGGACCCGGCGGACGAGCCCGCGATCGAGCTCTCCACGGCGGCCGACCTCGCCCGCGTCGCAGCGCTGCACGACGACGTGCTCGTCATCGACGGCCGCCCGCGCTACCACGTGCCGAGCTGCCCGCACCTGCTGGGCCGCGAGCACGAGCCGCTGCCGGCCCACGAGGCGGTCGAGCTCGGGTTCACCCCGTGCGCGATGTGCGCGCCGAACGACGTGATGCTCGCCGCCCGGCGGTAGGACGACGTTCAGAAGGCCGTGACGCTCCTGCCGTCACGGCCTTCTGCTTGCGGGCTTCGATACCGCCCGGCCGGAGGATCGACCTCGATCGGGTGAACCTTCACAATGAGGCATGCCCACCATCGCGATCCGCGTCCGGCCCGGTGCCTCTCGCACCGCGGTCGGCGGCAGCCACCCCGGGCCGTTCGGTCCCGCCGTGGTCGTCGCGGTGCACGCCCGCCCCGTCGACGGACAGGCGACCGAGGCCGCGCTGAAGGCCCTCGCCGCCGCGATCGGGGTGCGCCCGTCCGCCCTGCGCCTCAAAGCCGGGGCGGCGAGCCGGGACAAGCTCGTCGAGCTCGCCGATCCGTCCACCGTGTCACCCGCGGAGCTTGCCGACCGGGTCGCCGGCCTGCTGGCGGGCCGCCGTTGAGTCACGAGCTCAACGTCGCGCTCCTGGTCGGCGCGGCGGTCCTGCTGGTGTGTGTGGGAGCGGTCCGCTTCTCGGTGCGCCTCGGCCTGCCCAGCCTTCTGGTCTACCTGCTACTCGGCGTCGCGATCGGCGAGGCCGGTTTCGGCATCCATTTCGCCGACGCCGAGCTGACCCGGACGCTGGGCATCTGCGCGCTGGTGGTGATCATCGCCGAGGGCGGCCTCACCGCGCGCTGGTCCCATCTGCGCCCGGTGCTCGGCCCGGCCGTGGTGCTCTCGACCGTCGGGGTCGTCGTCAGCGTCGCCGTCGTCGGGGCGGTCGTGCACTTCGCGCTGGGGGTCGGGTGGCAGCAGGCGCTGCTGTACGGCGCCGTGCTCTCCAGCACCGACGCCGCCGCCGTCTTCTCCACGCTGCGCCGGGTCCCGGTCCGGCCGCGCCTCGCCGCGCTGCTGGAGGCGGAGTCGGGCATCAACGACGCCCCCGTGGTCATCCTCGTCGTGCTGCTCTCGACGCCCCTCGGCAACCAGGCGTCCTGGTACCAGGAGCTGGCCCTCGTCGCCTACGAGCTCGTCGCCGGCGGCGCGATCGGCCTGCTGGTGGGGTTCGGCGGCGCCTGGGCGCTGCGCCGGGCCGCGCTGCCCTCGGCGGGCCTCTACCCGCTCGCCGCGATCGGCCTGACCGTGCTCGCCTACGCGGCCGGCTCCGTCGCGCACGCCTCCGGCTTCCTGGCCGTCTACGTCACCGGCGTGGTGCTCGGCAACGCCCGCCTGCCGCACCGGCGCGCCATGCTCGGCTTCGCCGACGGCCTGGCCTGGCTCGCCCAGATCGGCCTGTTCGTGCTGCTGGGCCTGCTCGCCTCGCCGAGCCAGCTGGGCGGCGCCGTGGTCACCGCGCTGGTCGTCGGCCTGGTCCTGGTGCTGCTCGCCCGCCCGCTGTCGGTGCTGGTCAGCAGCGCCCCGTTCCTGCTCACCCGCGCCGGTCCGGGCTGGCGCGACCAGGCGTTCCTGTCCTGGGCCGGGCTGCGCGGGGCGGTGCCGGTCGTGCTCGCGACGATCCCGCTCTCGGCCGGGCTGCCCGGCGCGCAGGACCTGTTCAACGTCGTCTTCGTGCTCGTGGTGATCTACACGGCGGCCCAGGGCGTCACGCTGCCCCCGGTGGCGCGCCGCCTCGGCGTCACCGCGCCCGCCGAGCCCACCGACCTGGAGGTCGAGGCGGCGCCGCTGGAGCGGATGCGGGCCGATCTGTTGCAGGTCGAGGTGCCGGACGGCTCGAAGCTCAACGGCGTGCACGTGGACGAGTTACGATTGCCTCTCGGCGCGGTCGTGACGCTGGTGTTGCGCGACGGCGGTGCGTTCGTGCCGGCGCCGGAGACCCGTCTGAAGACCCGCGACAGCCTCCTGATCGTCACCACCGAGCAGGTGCGCGACGCCGCGGAGCAACGGCTGCGGGCCGTGAGCAGGCGCGGAAGACTGGCTCGCTGGTTTGCCGAACATGGCGATGATCGGCGCCAATAACTGATCAAATTGGTCCGAATACGTGTGGCGTGTTTGTCGGACGCGTGCACATTCCGTATTCTTGCCAGCCACTGGAGTGCGCGACCGCGCGTCGCGCGCCCATTTTGCATCTGGGGGAGCCATGGCCGAGCGGGCTGATGCCGTGCCGATGAGGCGGTCAGCGAGCGGTGCCGGGCGGGGCAATGCCGCCGATGTGACGGGAGGTACCACTGTGACAAGAGCACAGCAAGCCACCTCTCGGCAAGCCGGGACGCCGTCCCGGGCGACGAAGACGGCCGCCACCCCGGTGAAGAAGGCCGCCCCCGCCGCCACGGCGAGCAAGGCCGTGCCGGCCGAAGGGGCCTCGGCCCGCAGGTCGGTGACGGCAGGATCCGCCCGCACCACCAGCACGACGACAGCGCCGACCACGTCAACCGCCGCCCGTGCGGCCGAGGGAGCCACCATGGCCAAGACCGCAGAACCGAAGACCACCGCGGCCAAGACCGCTGGGGCGAAGCCCGCCCGTGGCACGCGCACGGCAGCCGAGACGGAGAAGATCCGCGTGGCGCTGATCGAGCGCCGCGACGAGCTCAAGGCCGAGCACGACCAGACGCTCCTGGAGATCCACGAGCTGCAGCAGCACCGCCTGACCGACTCCGCGGGCGACGACCAGGCCGACACCGGCACCAAGACGGGCGAGCGCGAGCAGGAGATCACCATCGCCAACAACCTGGCCGACCGCATCCTGCAGGTCGAGCGGGCGCTGGAGCGGCTCGACGAGGGCGGCTACGGCTGGTGTGAGAAGTGCGGCAACGCCATCCCCGTGGAGCGCCTGGCCGCGTTCCCGTCCGCTACGCTCTGCGTCACCTGCAAGCAGTTGGAGGAGCGGCGCTGACCACTCAGGAGCCCACCCAGGACCGGGCCGAGCCGGCCCCGGACACAGCGACCCCCGAGGCCGCGCCGTCCGGGTCGCGGACTCGGGCCTGGTCCGTGTTCGGCCTGGTCGCGGTCGCGATCATCGCGATCGACCTGGCCGTGAAGCAGTGGACGACCTCGACCATCGCCCACGGCGAGCCGCTGAAGCTGTTCGGCGGCCTGATCTACGTGATCTACACCCGCAACAGCGGGGCCGCGTTCAGCATGCTGCAAGAGCACACGTGGATCTTCCCGATCATCGCGCTCGGCGTCGTGTGCTGGCTGTTCTGGATGATCAAGGGCACGGTCTCGACCGCCTGGGCGATCGCGCTCGGGCTGGTGCTGGGCGGCGCCGCGGGCAACCTCGGCGACCGGCTCTTCCGGGCGCCGGGGCCGTTCCGCGGGCACGTGGTCGACATGTTCAGCTTCCTGGACGACCACGCCGGGCACTTCCCGGTGTTCAACATCGCCGACTCGGCGCTGACCGTCGGCGTGGCCCTGGCGATCCTGCTGGAGTTCATGGGGCGGCGGCGGGACGGCACCCGGGCCAAGAAAGATGCGTGAGGTCCGCTCGCTGCCGGTGCCCGACGGCCTCGACGGCACCCGCCTCGACCAGGCGCTCACCCGGCTCTTCGGGTTCAGCCGCACCGCGGCCGCGGACCTGGTCGAGGCGGGGGACGTCTCGGTCGACGGCGAGGTGCGGGCCAAGGCCGACAAGGTCCGCGCCGGCGCCTGGCTCGAGGTGACGCTGCCGGCCCCGGCCGGGGTGGTCGCGGTCGAGGCGGTCCCCGTCGACGGGCTCGGCATCGTCTACAGCGACGACGACATCGTCGTGGTCGACAAGCCGGTCGGCGTGGCCGCGCACCCGAGCCCGGGCTGGACCGGCCCGACGGTGATCGGCGGGCTGGCGGCGATGGGCCAGACGGTCGCCACCAGCGGCGCGGCCGAGCGTCAGGGCGTGGTGCACCGGCTGGACGTGGGCACCACCGGGCTCATGGTCGTGGCGAAGAGCGAGCCGGCGTACAGCGCCCTGAAGCGCGCCTTCAAGGCCCGCGAGGTCGAGAAGCGCTACCACGCCGTGGTGCAGGGCCACCCGGACCCGCTGCGCGGCACGATCGACGCGCCCATCGACCGGCATCCGAGCCACGACTACAAGTTCGCGGTGGTCTCCGGCGGCCGGCCGAGCGTCACGCACTACGACACGATCGAGGCGTTCCCGGCCGCGAGCCTGCTCGACGTGAAGCTGGAGACCGGGCGCACGCACCAGATCCGGGTGCACTTCTCGGCGCTGCGGCACCCGTGCGTGGGGGACCTGACCTACGGCGCCGACCCGACCCTGGCCGCCCGGCTCGGGCTGTCGCGGCAGTGGCTGCACGCCCGCGAGCTCGGGTTCATCCACCCGCGCGACGGCGAATACGTCTCGTTCGTCAGCGAGTACCCGGCCGACCTGGCGGCGGCGCTCGAGGTGCTGAGCGCCGCCGCGTAACGCCTCAGGCCGGGATCACCGGCCTCAGGCCAGGGTCACGTCGTCGGCGTAGATCGTGCCCGTGCCGTACCAGCCGTGCACCCACACCTTGATCGAGGTGGCGCTGCCGGTGCTGACGGAGACGGTCAGCTTCGTCCAGGCCGAGCCGGACCCGGGCGACCACGCGCTCACGTCGCCCGCCCCCGTGGTGGCGCCGAGAAACGCGTAGCTGCCCTGGACCCAGGCCGTCAGCGTGTACGTCCGGTTGGGCTGGACGGCCACCGTCTGGCTGCACTGGGCGTTGTCGGACGCGGACGCGGCGGCCTTGAGCGCCTTGCTCCCGCCGTGCACGGGCGTGCTCACGACGCTGCAGAGGCTCCCGGTCCACGGCGCGAGCGAGCCGGTCTCGAAGGTGCCGTTGGCCAGCCCGGTGCCGGTGCTCTGGCTCGGGCTCGGCGACGTGCTGCGGCTCGGGCTCGGGCTCGTCGAGGGTGACGCGCTGCTGCGCGTCGGGCTGGGCGAGCCCGGGGTGCCGCCGCCGCTGGTGAACGGCGCGAAGATGTGCGAGAACTGCCAGGTGCTCTGGGCGATGCCGGAGCAGGTGTCCGAGGCCGCGCCGCCGGGGCAGCCGCCGTTGTCGCGTTGCAGCGCCCAGAACGACAGCTCGGCGATGCCCTGCTGGGTGGCCCAGGAGGCGACCGCGTTCGCGTCGGCGATGGTGAACGTCTCCGCCGGCCCGAAGTCGTCGACGCCGATCATCTCGGTGACGCCGATCATGGACCACAGCTGCTGGCTGGTCTTGCCGGGGTACAGCTGCTGCAGTTGTGAGTGCAGCCCGTTGGACGCCGTCTTGGTGTCGTCGGCCATCTGATGCGGCTGGTTGTCGTAGTAGTCGAAGGTCATCTGGTTGACGATGTCGATCCGCGCGTTGTTCGCGACCGCGTTGCGCAGCACCGCGAGCCCGTTGTCGGCCAGGCCGCTCGTGGTCGTCGGCAGCGTGTAGACGAACTGGATGGTCCGCCCGTTGGCCGCGGCCCAGTCCTCGACGAGCTTGACCGCCTTGTTGCGCCGGTCGATGCCGGCCGCGTTGGTCAGCGAGTTGTCCTCGACGTCGAGGTCGATGCGGGTGACGTCGTAGGTGGTGATGACCTTCTCGAACTGCGCCGCGATCTGGTTGACGTCGGTGCAGCTGTCGGCGATCTCGGTGCCGCCGTTGTCGGCCGCGTAGCCGCCGAAGGAGGGGATCACGTCGCCGCCGCGGGCCCGGATCGCGGCGATGTCGCTGCCGAACGTCGAGTTCGCGATCGGCATGCCGGTGTCGCCGTTCCAGTACACCGTGCACGAGCCGCGGCTCGCGGTCTGGATGAAGGCCATGGTCAGGTACTTGTCGCCGGACTGCTGGGACAGCCCGTTGAGGCTGTCGCCGTTGTACGCCTCGAAGTACGGGGCGAACACGTGGGCGGGGATGGCGGTCGCGGCCTGGGCGGACGGCGTGACCGCGAGGACGACCCCGGTGGCGGCGAGCGCCACCGCGGCGGCCGCGATGCCGCGGACTCTGGTCGATCTGCGCATGAGACCTCACCT
Source organism: Dactylosporangium sp. NPDC000244 (assembly GCF_040300725.1). Lineage (NCBI taxonomy): Bacteria > Bacillati > Actinomycetota > Actinomycetes > Micromonosporales > Micromonosporaceae > Dactylosporangium > Dactylosporangium sp. NPDC000244. The sequence goes on along the minus strand of NZ_JBEPEH010000016.1, from coordinate 13,565 downwards.
CGATTGTTAGTAAACCTTCCTGATAGAAATCCTTCACTGCATCGATGTCAAGACCCCATGAGTCACCCTTAAGGCGGCACTGTGCGACCCTCGTGGGGCGATGAAGCGGCTCCAGCAACTCGACCAGCGGCTCCTGCCACCGGTCGGCAATGTCCTCGCCCGGGTGTTCCGGGGCGCCCAGCGGCTGCGCGCGTTCACGGTCGTGGTCGGGATCGTCGCGGTGACCGCGACCCTGCTCGCCGTGCACCGCGGCGAGCGGCCCCGCAGCGACCCGTCCCTCGGCGACGTCCTGCGTGTCGGGGTCGCCGAGGGGGGCTCGATCCCGGGCTACGTGCAGGCGGGCCGGGACGAGCTGGCCGCGCTGCCGGGCGACGCGCCGGTCTACGCGCTCGTCACGTTCACCGCCTACCTGGCCCCCGAGCGGCTCACACCCGTGCTCGCGGACGCCCCGGTGTCGAGCGTCTTCGCCCGGGTACCGCTGCCGGGCACCCAGACCGAGCTCGTCCGCCTGGACGCGTACAAGCTGCCCGACGACGTGGTGTCGGCCATGGACGAGACCGCGCGGCGCAAGACGGAGGAGGCGCGGCACTACCGCGACCTGCTCGCCCGGCCCGGCGACATCCCCGAGGAGAACCGGCAGCTGTACCTCTCCGGCGCGATCGTCGCCGACCAGGAGGCGACCGCCTATCGCGAGCACTGCTCGTGCGTGTACGCGGCCGTCGTCTACGCCCCGCCCGCCGCCCTGCGCGCCGTCGCCGCCCGGCCCGAGACCCGCGTCGTCGACCCCATCACCGAACTGCAACGGCTCGATCGCACCGTGTTCATGCCCCCGCTGCCGGAGCAGACTACGGTCGCGGAACCGGTCAGCGAGGGCGCCGGAACCGTCGTCGCGTCCCCTGGTCCGTCCTGAGGCGATATCCCTTCGGCCTGTCGTGCAGTTGATGCAGGGGATGGGCTCGCAGGAGTGGTCCGAATAGTCTTCGGTCCGTAGCCTGGGGGTCGGGTTGACACGTGCGCGTGTGAGGAGGGGCCGGGGTGGAGGACAGGTCGGCGGATCCGGCTCCCCGCTGGCGCTCGCTGCTGGACCGGGCGCTGCTGGGGCGATCGAGCCCGGGTGATCTGGATTACGACGGAAGGTTCGGGAGCCCCTCGGCCCCATATCCGGGCTCGCCCCAATACGATGACGAACCAATGCCTCCCACCAACGGCACCCGCCCGTACGATGACGCGCCGCTCCGCACCGCAGGGCCCGCGCGCCGTGAGCCCATGGTCGAATACCAGGAGCCCCGTCCGGCCGACCCCAACGAGCAGATGGTGCAGATCCTGCGCCGCGACATCCCCACCCCGAAGGTGCTGGCCTTCGCCAACCCCAAGGGCGGGGTGCACAAGACGACCGCGACGGTGCTGACCGCCGCCACGATCGGCAGTGTGCGCGGCAAGGGCGTCATCGCCTGGGACGACAACGAGCTGCGGGGCACGCTGGGCCTGCGGGCCGGCAGCGCCCGGCACGCGCGCACGATCCGGCACCTCATCGCCGACCTCGTGCGCGTCGAGCACGCGACCGGCTACGACCTGTACGACATGCTCGACGACTATCTGCGCCACGCCTCCGACGGCTCCTACGACGTGCTCGCCGGCGAGGAGAACCCGCGCTTCGCCCAGCGCCTCGACCCGCACACCGTGCGCCGGGTGCTGGAGCTGCTGCGCCGCACCCACGACGTGATCTGCGTCGACACCGGCAACAACGTGGAGAGCCCCAACTGGCAGACGGTCCTGCAAACCGCCGACCAGCTCGTGGTCACCAGCGTGCCCCGCGAGGACGCCGCGTTCACCGCCGACTGGATGCTCGACCTGCTCGACGAGGCCGGGATGGAGGAGCTGGTCGCCAACGCGGTCACGCTGCTGTCCTGCCCGACGCCCAACCCGACCCCGCTCATCGACGACCTGGCCGGGCACTTCCGCACCCGGACCCGGGCCGTCGTGGTCGTGCCCTACGACCCGGCGCTGGAGAGCGGCTCCAACATCGAATACCCGATGCTGGCGCCGGCGACCAAGCGCGCGTGGCTGCGGGCGGCGGCGGTCATGATGGACCCGTACGCCCGGTAAGCTCCCCGACCGCGCCGCGGAACACCCTCTGGTGCTCGGCGACCTGCTCGCCGGTGGTGGCCGGGCTCATCAGGGCCATGTTGTGGAACGGCGTGAGCAGGATGCCGCGGTTGGCCAGGTAGACGTGGAGATAGTCCTCCAGGTCCGGGTCCGCGGCCTCGTTCGACTCCGTCCCGTTCCTGGGTGCCGGGTCGGCGAAGCGGTACTCGACCCGCGCTCCGAGTCTGCTCACTGACCACGGGAGCTGGTGCTCGGCGATGGTTGCCCGGGTCTGCGCCGCGAACGTTTCCGATTTTTCGGACATTTCGGCATGTGCGGCGTCTGTCAGCACTTGTTCCAGCGTGGCCCTGGTCGCGGCGATCGACAGGGCGTTGCCGGCCAGGGTGCCGCCGACGCCGCCCATGTCGACCAGGTCGAGATCGCGCATCCGGCCGAGGCGTTCGGCGATCTCGTCCGACAGCCCGTAGGCCGCGGCCGGGATGCCCCCGCCGATCGCCTTGCCGATCGTCACCACGTCCGGCTCCAGGCCCCACAGGCCCGTCGCCCCGCCCGGGCCCGCCGAGAACGTGTGCGTCTCGTCGTTGACCAGGTAGGTGCCGTACCGCCGGGTCAGCGCGCGCACCCCGGCCAGGTAGCCCGGCTCGGGCAGGACGATGCCGATGTTGGTCAGCGCCGGCTCCATCACCACCGCGGCCACGTCACCGTGGGCCAGCTCCCGCTCCAGGGCGGCCAGGTCGTTGTACTCGGCGACGCGGCTGGTCACGGTCACGTCGACCGGCGCGCCCACGTTCCCGGCCCGGGGGCGCGGCCCGTCCGGGGTGTTCACGATCAGCGACTCGTCGACCGAGCCGTGGTAGCAGTAGCTGTTGAACAGGATCTTCGGCCGGCCCGTGACCGCGCGCAGCAGCCGGATCGCCCACCGGTTCGCGTCGGTGGCGGTCAGCGCGAAGCTCCACCGGGTGACCCCGAACCGGCGGGTCAGCTCGGCCCCGACCCACGCCGCGTCCGCCGTCGGCAGCATCGCGCACGCCCCGCCGAGGGTCTCGAAGCGCTCCCGGACCGCGGCCACCACGGGCGCGGGGGAGTGCCCGGCCATCGCGGCGGTGTCGCCGAGGCAGAAGTCGATGTACTCGTGCCCGTCGATATCGGTGACCGTGGCGCCGCGGGCCTCGGCCAGGTACAGCGGAAATCCGGCCGCGGTCTTGTTCATCCACGTCATCGGGACCCGGCCGAACAGGTTCCCGGCCCGCGCGTACTCGGCCGCCGAGCGGGGGTTGCGGTCGGCGAAGGCGGCTCGCTCGCGGCGCAGCAGCGCGCCGAGCCGGTCACGGTCGATCATGCCGAGCAGTGTCGCCGAAAATGTCGTACCCCCGCGATAGGTTCAGGCCGTGGGTTTCGTCCATCTGCACGTGCACACCGAGTATTCGATGCTCGACGGGGCAGCGCGCCTCGGGCCGCTCTTCGCCGAGGCGGCCCGGCTCGGCCAGCCCGCCCTGGCCATGACCGACCACGGCAACATGTTCGGCGCCCACGACTTCTACCACTCGGCCGCGAAGGCCGGGATCAAGCCGATCATCGGCGTCGAGGCCTACCTGACCCCCGGCACCCGCCGCGGCGACCGCACCCGCGTGCGCTGGGCCGACGGCGGCGAGAACGACGTCTCCGGCGGCGGCGCCTACACCCACCTCACGCTGCTGGCCGAGACCGCGACCGGCCTGCGCAACCTGTTCCGCCTCTCGTCGCGGGCCAGCACGGAGGGGTATTTCTACAAGCCCCGCGCCGACCGGGAGCTGCTCGCCGAATACGCCCCCGGCGTCATCGCCACCACCGGCTGCCCGTCCGGGGAGATCCAGACCTGGCTGCGCATCGGCGACTTCGAGCGGGCCTGCACGGCCGCCGCCGAGCTGCGCGACATCTTCGGCCCCGGCAACCTCTACCTGGAGCTGATGGACCACGGCCTGGGCATCGAGCAGCGGGTCCGCGCCGACCTGCTGCGCCTCGGCCGCCGCCTCGGCCTGCCGCCGGTCGCGACCAACGACCTGCACTACACCTTCGCCGGCGACGCCGATGCCCACGAGGCGCTGCTGGCCGTGCAGTCCGCGACCACCCTGGCCGACCCGAAGCGCTTCAAGTTCGACGCCCGCGACTTCTACCTCAAGTCCGCCGCCGAGATGCGCCGCATCTGGGACGCCGAGGTCCCCGGCGCGTGCGACAACACCCTCGCCGTGGCCGAGCGCGTCGGCGACTACGCGGAGGTTTTCGCCCACCGCAGCCTGATGCCCGCCTTCCCCGTCCCGCCCGGCACCACCGAGGAGGCCCAGCTGCGGGCCGCCGTCGACCGCGGCCTGGCCCGCCGCTTCCCCGGCGGCGTCCCGCAGCCGCACACCGAGCAGGCCGGCTACGAGCTCGGCGTGATCGCCGGGGCCGACCTCGCCGGCTACTTCCTCGTCGTTGCCGACCTCGTCGCCCACGCCCACCGGGAGGGCATCCGCGTCGGCCCCGGCCGCGGCTCCGCCGCCGGCTCGCTGGTCGCCTACGCGCTGGGCATCACCGAGCTCGACCCGCTCGCGCACGGGCTGCTCTTCGAGCGCTTCCTCAACCCCGAGCGGCCCAGCATGCCCGACATCGACATGGACTTCGACGAGCGCCGGCGCGGCGAGATGATCCGCTACGCCACGGAGCAATACGGCGAGGACCGGGTGTCGCAGATCATCACCTACGGCACCATCAAGGCCAAGGCCGCGATCAAGGACGCCGCCCGGGTGCTGGGCTTCCCGTTCTCCCTCGGCGAGCGGATCAGCAAGGCGGTGCCGCCGCCGGTGCTCGGCCGCGACATGCCCCTGCACGGCGTCTTCGACCAGGCCCACCCCCGCTACAAGGAGGGCGGCGAGCTGCGCCGGCTCTACGAGACGGAGCCGGAGGTGCGCACCGTCGTCGACACCGCCCGCGGCCTGGAGGGCCTCAAGCGGCAGTGGGGCGTGCACGCCGCCGGCGTCATCCTGTCCCGGGAGCCGCTCATCGACGTGCTGCCGATCCAGAAGCGCGAGCAGGACGGCGCGATCATCACCCAGTGGGACATGGGCGCCTGCGAGGCCATGGGCCTGCTCAAGATGGACTTCCTCGGCCTGCGCAACCTCACCATCATCGACGACGCTCTCGACGCCATCCGGCACAACCGCGGCATCGACGTGGTCATCGAGGACGCCCCGCTCGACGACGGGCCGACCTACGCGCTGCTGTCGCGCGGCGACACCCTCGGCGTGTTCCAGTTCGAGGCGACGCCGGTCCGCCAGCTGCTGCGCTCGATGGCCCCCGACGGCTTCGCCGACGTCTCCGCCGTCGGGGCGCTCTACCGGCCCGGGCCGATCGCGGCCAACGCCCACAACGAATACGCCGACCGCAAGAACGGCCGCCGCCCGGTCACGCCGATCCACCCGGAGCTCGCCGCGCCGCTCGCGGACATCCTCGGCGACACCTACGGGCTGATCGTCTACCAGGAGCAGGTGATGGCGATCGCCCAGCGCGTCGCCGGCTACACCCTCGGCGCCGCCGACCGGCTCCGCCGGGCCATGGGCAAGAAGAAGAAGGAGATCCTCGACGAGGAGTTCACGCTGTTCGCCCCGGCGATGCGCGAGCGCGGCTACTCCGAGGCCGCGATCCGCACGCTGTGGGACATCCTGGTCCCGTTCTCCGACTACGCGTTCAACAAGGCGCACAGCGTGGCCTACGGGCTCGTCGCCTACTGGACGGCCTACCTGAAGGCCAACTTCCCCGCCGAATACATGGCCGCCCTGCTCACCTCCATCGGCGGCGACAAGGACCGCTCCGCCCTCTACCTCGCCGAGTGCCGGCACATGGGCATCCGCGTCCTGCCGCCCGACGTCAACGCCTCCCAGGGCCGCTTCGCCGCCGCCGGCACCGACATCCGCTTCGGCCTCGGCGCCGTGCGCAACGTCGGCGCCACCGCCGTCGAGGCCATCCTGCGGGCCCGCCGCGAGCGGGGCGCGTTCGAGGACTTCTACGACTTCCTGGCCAAGGTCGACCAGGTCGTGTGCAACCGCAAGACCATCGAGTCGCTCATCAAGGCCGGCGCCTTCGACTCCCTGGGCCACTCCCGCCGCGGCCTGCTCAGCGTGCACGCCGACGCCCTTGACGCCGTCTCGAGCGTCAAGCGCAACGAGGCCATGGGCCAGTTCGACCTCTTCGGCGCCCCGCTGCTGAGCGCCCCGCCCGTCCCCGCGATGGAGTGGGACAAGCCCGAGCGCCTCGCCTTCGAGCGCGAGATGCTCGGCCTCTACGTCTCCGACCACCCTTTGCGCGGCCTGGAGCACGTCCTGCGCGCCGCCGCCGACCGCCCGATCGCCGCCCTGGCCGAGGAGGGCACCGTCGCCGACGGCGCCGTGGTCCGCCTGGCCGGCATCCTGTCGGGCGTGCAGCGCCGCGTGACACGCCAGGGCCGCCCGTGGGCCCAGGCGGTGCTGGAGGACCTGGACGGCAGCATCGAGGTCATGTTCTTCCCGGACACCTACGAGCTGGTCGACCAGTGGGTGGCCGAGGATGCGGTCGTGGCGGTCAAGGGCCGCGTGGACCGCCGGGAGGAGGCCCCGCGCCTGATGGCCATGGACCTGACCCTGCCGGACCTGACCACCCCGCCCCCCTCGACGCCCCTCCCACCCTGGCCCACGTCAACGCCCGCCACCGCTTCGCCGGCCACCGCCTCCTCGCGCGGCCCTTCCTCGCACGACTCTTTCCCGCAACCCGGCAGCTCGCGTCCTCCTGTCTCGCACGACCCGTTCTCGGACGCTTCGCGCGCTCGGTCCGACTCCACCCACGGCTCTCAGCCGGACTCGTCCCGCTCGCGGCCTCCTGTCTCCCGCGACCCCTTCTCGGAGGCCGGACGCTCGCCGGGCGCTCGTCCGGACGGCGGTCTCCCGGACTCCTCACGGTCGCGGGCCGCCCACCTGCACGACCCCTTCTCGACCGCGGCTGAGCCGGCAACTTCGGGGGATTCGGCGGCATCGGGGCGGGATGCGGGGGTTTCGCCGGGTTCGAAAGGTGATGTCGACTCGCTTGCCGGGTCGAGGCGTCGGCCTGGCAGGATGGGATCGTGAGCATCGCCCCGATTTCGCCCGCCGAGCAGGCCGAGGCCGTTCGTCCGGCGCGCGTACCGATCCTTCGGGAGGTGCTCGTCGCCCTGCTCGCCGCCGTGGTGGTCGCGGGCCTGGGCGCGCCCTTCGGCCTGCTGTGGTCGAAGCTGGCGCCGCACGTGGAGCTCGTGCAGACGCAGTACGGGCCGTATCCGATCGATCCGGAGCCCGAGGGCTACTGGGCCGACGACGGCTGGTTCGTCCTCATGGCGATCGGCATGGGCATCCTGGTCGCCCTCGCGGCGTGGTTCCTGCTGCGGCGATACCGGGGCCCGATCATGCTCCTCGGCCTGGTCATCGGCTCCGCGGGCGCCTCGGTGCTCGGCGCCTGGCTCGGCAACAAGATCGGCTGGGCGCACTACCTGGACCTGGCCGAGCACGCCCCGGTCGACACGCACATCTTCCGCCCGGTGAAGCTGCGCACGGGCATCTCGTCGCTGCTGTTCGGCTTCATCCCCTGGGTGCGCGGCACCATGCTCATCCAGAGCCTGGCCGCCGCCGCGGTCTACACGGGCCTCGCCGGCTTCCACGTGTCGCCGACGCTGCGCTACGACAACATCCCGCCCGAGTACCTCTCGCCGCCGCCCCCGCCGCCCGGTGCCCCGTACCCGGCGCCTTACCCGGCCACGGGTCCGCACCCGGGCTCGGCGTCGCCCTACCCGCCGGCCCCGTACGGCCAGGCCGCCCAGTTCCCCGGCGCACCGGCACCCGCAGCGCCCGGCCCGCATCCGGCAGCGCCCGGCCCGTTCGCAGCTTCGCCCGGCGCGCACCCGGCAGCACCTGGCCCGCACCCGGCGGCCCCCGGTCCGCTCGCGGCGGCGTACGACCAGGCACCGCAGTTCCCGAGCGCCCCGGGTTCGGCTCAGGCGGGTTCGGGCGCGGCGCGATTCGACCACGCTGCGCAGCACCCCGGCGCCCCCTCGCCGTCGACGCCGGCCGAGTCCGAAACGTCCGCCGGGTCGGCGAACTGGACAGCCCCCGGCGCCCCGCCGCCGCCTCCGGCTCCGTCGTCGGAGTCGCCGCTGTGGCCGCAGTCGCCGAACGCGGAGCCTCCGCGCTCCTGACGCCGGAACCGAGCCGCCGGCGCGGCCGTCCAGCGTTGGCGGCGGCTCGGCTCGCCCAGGACCGCCCGGCGCCGGAGTCGTCGAGCTCGGCGGGGATCGGTTCGGGCTTGAGGGCGCGTGGACCGGTCGGCCCCGCGGTGGCCTCGGTGCCGTGGGCCTGCTGTCTCGCGGGGACGAGTCCGCTGTGGTCTTGGTGGCGGAGTCGCCGAGCGCGGGCGTGGACGCGGGGTCGCCCTCGGCGTGGACGAGTTGCCGAGCGCGGGCGGGCGCGGATCAGTTCGGGCTTGAGGGGACCGCGAGGTCGCCGAGGGAGACCGGGACCGCGCGGACCTGTCCGAGCAGGGCCGTCTCGCGGCGGAGCAGGGCGCGTTCGGCCTTCAGGCGGCTCGCCGTGTCCGGCTCGGACAGCAGGGCCTGGCGATCCTCCAGCGTCAGCGATGCCGTCGCCGCGACGAGGTGCGACAGGACCGTCGGGTCGTCCGGCAGCTGCTCGCCGTCGTCGTCGGCGCGGACCGCGCGCAGGTAGTCCTGGTAGGCCGCCAGCACGCCCGCGGCCAGCTCGCCCTCGCGGTCCGGCTCGCCCTTCGGCTCGGGCAGCCACTCCACCTCGCCGGTCAGGTACGGCGCGTCGTTGCGTGCCAGCCCGAGCAGGCGGAACCGGCGCCGGCCCAGCGTCATGAGGTCGAAGCGGCCGTCGGGCAGCTCGGTGATCTGCCGGATCTCGGCCGCGCAGCCGATCTCGTACAGCGACAGCGACTCCCCGGCCGTGATCGACGCGTCCGCGGCCTCCGACTGGCGGCCGACCTCCCAGCCGCGCCGGATCGCGATCACGCCGAACTCGCGTGGCAGGCTCGCCGGCAGCTCGGTGAGATGCTGCACGAGCGTCCGGTACCGCGGCTCGAACACGTGCAGCGGCAGCACCAGCCCGGGAAACAGCACGGTGCCCAGCGGAAAGAGCGGCAGCAGCTCCACGTGCCGAAGCGTAGCGGAGCACGGGCGGCACCGTCGCTCAGGACGCGCGGCGGCGAATGAGACCGGAATGGTCCGTTCCGGTAAGGTCGGGTCATGGGACGCCAGCGTGAGGCCGAGCGCAACGACGGGGTCATCCTCGCCGCCGCGCGGGACGTGTTCATCGAGGACCCCAAGGCGCCGATCGCCGCGGTGGCCGAGCGGGCCGGTGTCGGCATCAGCGCGCTCTACCGGCGGTACAACGGCAAGGAAGCGCTGCTGCGAACCCTCTGCCACGACGGGCTCACGCGCTTCATCGCCGAGGCCGAGGCGGCCGCCGCGCTCGAGGACGGGTGGGAGGCGCTGACCGGCTTCCTCCGCGCGGTGGTCGACGCCGACGTGCACTCGCTCACCGTGCACCTCGCCGGGACGTTCACCTCGACGCCGGAGATGATCGCCGACGCGGTGCGGGCCGGCGGGCTGGTCGAGGGGCTGGTCGAGCGCGCCCACGCGGGCGGGTGGCTGCGCCCCGACGCCGGGGCGACGGACATCACGCTCGTGCTGGAGGGGTGCGCGGCGATCCGCGTGCCGGACCGGGAACGGACGGCGGAGCTTCGCCGGCGGTACCTCACCCTCATCCTGGACGGCCTGCGCGCCGGCGAGCGCGGGGACCTCCCCGGACCGGCCCCGGCGCCGGGCGAGCTCAACTGGCGCTGGGCACAATCCCGACAGCCCGCAGGGCGGGACGGCGGCGCATAACCGCTGGCGACGCCGAATAGACTCGCAAGGGTGTTGAACCGGATCGACCTGCGCGGCTCCGCCGAGGACCCGCGCCGTCTGCTGCCCCGAGCCGCCATTGACGTATCCGTCGCCACCGAGCAGGTGCGCCCGACCGTCGAAGCGGTCCGTGAGCATGGCGCGTCGGCGATCCGCGAGGCGGCACGTCGCTTCGACGGCGTCGACGTCAAGCAGCTGCGCGTGCCGCGCGAGGAGATCGAGCGGGCCGAGGCCGAGCTCGAGCCGGACGTGCGCGCCGCGCTGCTGGAGTCGATCGCCCGGGCCCGCAAGGTGCACGAGGACCAGCGCCGCGCCGAGACCACGACCGTCCTCGCCGAGGGCGGCACCGTCACCCAGCGCTGGCTGCCGGTCGGCCGGGTCGGGCTCTACGTGCCCGGCGGCCTGGCCGTCTACCCGTCCAGCGTCGTGATGAACGTCGTGCCGGCCCAGGCCGCCGGGGTGGCCTCGATCGCCGTGACGAGCCCGCCGCAGAAGGACACCGGCCTGCCCAACGTGAACATCCTGGCGGCGTGCGCGCTGCTCGGGGTCGACGAGGTGTACGCGGTCGGCGGCGCGCAGGCGATCGCCATGCTCGGCTTCGGCTTCAGCGACGAAGAGCCCGGGTGCGCCCCGGTCGACATGATCACCGGGCCGGGCAACATCTGGGTGACCGCCGCGAAGCGCATGCTGCGCGGCACCGTCGGCATCGACGCCGAGGCCGGCCCGACCGAGATCGCCATCCTCGCCGACGACACCGCCGACCCGCGCCACGTCGCCGCCGACCTGATCAGCCAGGCCGAGCACGACCCGCTCGCGGCCAGCGTGCTCGTCACCACCAGCCCCGAGCTCGCCGACACGGTCGACGCCGAGGTCGCCCGCCAGGTGGCCGCGACCAAGCACCTCGAGCGCGTCACCGAGGCGCTGCGCGGGTCGCAGTCCGCGACCGTCCTCGTCGACGACCTCGAGCAGGGGCTGCGGGTCGTCGACGCGTACGGCGCCGAGCACCTCGAGATCCAGACCCGCGACGCGCGCACCGTGGCGGAGCGGGTGCGCAACGCCGGGGCGATCTTCGTCGGGGCGTGGTCGCCGGTCTCGCTCGGCGACTACTGCGCCGGCTCCAACCACGTGCTGCCGACCGGCGGCTGCGCGCGCCACCAGTCCGGGCTGTCGACGCAGACGTTCCTGCGCGGCGTGCAGCTGATCGAGTACAGCCGCGACGCCCTGCGGGAGGTCGCCGGGCACGTGGTGGCCCTGTCCACCGCCGAGGACCTGCCCGCCCACGGCGCCGCCGTCACCGTCAGGTTCGACGCATGACCACGCTGGACGACCTGCCACTGCGCGACGAGCTGCGGGGGATGTCGCCGTACGGCGCGCCCCAGCTCGACGTGGCCGTGCGCCTCAACACCAACGAGAACTCCTACCCCGTGCCCGAGGCGGCCGTCGCGGAGATGGAGAAGGCGCTCTCCTCGGTGCTGCGGGACCTGAACCGGTATCCCGACCGCGACGCCGTCGCCCTGCGCACCGACCTCGCCGCCTACCTCGGCCACGGCCTGACCTCGCACAACGTCTGGGCGGCGAACGGCTCCAACGAGATCCAGCAGGAGCTGCTGCAGACCTTCGCCGGCCCCGGGCGCACCGCGCTGGGGTTCACGCCGTCGTACTCCATGCACCCCCTGCTCGCCGCGGGCACCGGCACCGCGTGGGTCGACGGCCGCCGCGCCGACGACTACACGCTCGACGCCGAGCACGTGGTGGCGAAGATCCGCGAGTACGACCCGGACCTGGTGTTCCTCTGCTCGCCCAACAACCCGACCGGCACCGCGCTGCCCCTCGAGGTCGTCGAGGCCGCGGCCGGGGCGGCCCGCGGGATGGTCATCGTCGACGAGGCCTACGCCGAGTTCGCGCGCACCGGCACGGTCTTCGCGCTGAGCCTGATCCAGCGGTACCCGCGGCTGGTCGTCACGCGCACGATGAGCAAGGCGTTCGCGCTCGCCGGCGGGCGGGTCGGCTACCTGGCCGCCGACGCCGCCGTCGTTGACGCCGTGCAGCTCGTGCGCCTGCCGTACCACCTCAGCGCCATGACCCAGGCCGTGGCCCGGGCCGCCCTCGCGCACACCGACGCCCTGCTGTCGACCGTGGACGCGGTCAAGGAGCAGCGCGACCGCATCGTGGCCACCCTGCGGGGCTGGAACCTGCCGGTCGCCGACAGCGACGCCAACTTCGTGCTGTTCGGCGCCCCGGGCGGCGACAGCAAGGGGGTCTGGCAGGCCCTGCTCGACCGCGGCGTGCTCATCCGCGACGTCGGGCTCCCCGGCTGGCTGCGCGTCACCGCCGGCACGCCCGAGGAGACCTCCGCCTTCCTGAACGCACTCGAGGAGTTGTTGTGAGCGGTTCGCAGCGGAGCGGAGAGGCCGCTCACCAGGAAATTCAGGGTGGTGCCGCGGCGTCACCGGAGCGAAGCGGAGGTGCCGACGTGCGTCGTACTGCCCGGATCGAGCGGGTCACCAAGGAGACCAAGGTCCTCGTCGAGCTCGATCTCGACGGCACCGGGGCCGGCGAGATCTCGACCGGCGTCGGCTTCTACGACCACATGCTCAACCAGATCGCCAAGCACGGCGGCTTCGACCTGCGGGTCAACACCGTCGGCGACCTGGAGATCGACGCCCACCACACCGTCGAGGACACCGCGCTCGCCCTCGGCGCCGCGTTCGCGGAGGCGCTCGGGGACAAGGCCGGCGTCACCCGCTACGGCCACGCCCAGGTCCCGCTCGACGAGGTGCTCGCCTCCGCCGTCGTCGACCTGTCCGGCCGTCCGTACGTGGTCCACGAGGAGCCGGCGAACATCGCCCCGCACATCGGCGGCAACTACCCGACGAGCCTCACCCGGCACATCTGGGAGTCCTTCGGCCACTCGGCCAAGGTCACGCTGCACGTGAGCATCCTGCGAGCCGGTCGCCACGGCGCCCAGCCCGACGCCCACCACATCGTCGAGGCCCAGTTCAAGGCCGTCGCCCGCGCCCTGCGCCAGGCCTGCGCGATCGACCCCCGCAACGCCGGTGTCGTGCCGAGCACCAAGGGCGCATTGTGAGCGGTCCGGAGCGGAGCGGAGGGGCCGCTCACCAGAGGCTCAGTTTGACCGCGTCGGCGCCGGAGCTTGCGGAGGCGACGGCGTGAGACATCCTCTGTCAACCTCATGCGGCCTGTTTGTGGGCTTGGGTGCGGTGGGTGGTATGGACGGTTTCGTCGTAGCGCACGCCGAGGCGCAGGCAGTGCCAGAGGATTTCCAGCCAGCGGTTGCCGAGGGCGCGCAGCACGGCGTGGTGGGTTTTGCCTTGCGCGGTTTTGGTGTCGTAGAAGGTTCGGGCCCAGGTGGAGTACTGCAGGCTGCAGAAGGCCCGTTGCTGCACGGCGTTGCCGAGGTAGCGGTTGTAGGCCAGGCGGCGGGCGATGACGAACTCGCTGCGTCCGGAGCGTCTCGTGACCGGGGCGGTGCCGGCATAGCATTGCAGGGCGTTGGGTGTGC
>NZ_JBEPEH010000015.1:242825-262452 GCF_040300725.1 Dactylosporangium sp. NPDC000244 | reverse complement strand
GTACGCCTTGTCGGCGTGTAGCTTGTCGGGCCGGCGGCGAGGGCGGCCGACCCGGCCGGAGACCGCGGGCATGCCGTCCAGCAGCGGCAGCAGCATCGCCGCGTCAGGGGTGTTCGCCGCGGAGACGGCCGTGGTCAGCGGCAAGCCGCCACGTTCGACCATGGCATGGATCTTGCTGCCGGGCTTGCCACGATCGACCGGGCTCGGCCCGGTCAGATCGCCCCCTTTTCAGCGCGTACCTGGATCGAGTCGATCACCGCCCTCGACCAGTCCAGCACCTGCATGGCCTGCAGTCGCTGCAGCACCGCCAGATGCAACGCCGGCCACAGCCCCGCCCTCGTCCATTCGACGAAGCGGCGGTGTGCCGTGGCGCGGGTAACGCCGAACATCGCCTCCGGCAACTTCCACCACGAACACCCGGCCTGGGTCAGGTAGCAGACCGCAGCCAGGACCGCCCGGCGTCCACCCGCCGCCGACCACCACCCTGTGGCCGGACCGGCGCCGGCGGGATCAACGGCGCCGCGATCTCCCACAGAGCATCAGGACACCAACGCTCCACATCGGACACGCCGAAGATTGAACATCAACCTTGAGCAGTTGTCAGCCCCAAATGAGATGCGGTCTTAGGGCAGGTACGTCGGGAATTCTGGAGCGAGCCGGCCGACGTCCGGAACCGGCGGTTTGCCGAGCAGTCGGCGTCGAACGGCGGCCTGCCGCGGGTGTCCATGGCGGCGATGACGACGGCACGCGTTCCCTGCCGGCGATACGCTTCCTTCGTGACCGAGTTGGACGAGTTCCATGAACGAAGCCGCCTCCTGGCGGACTTGGCTCGGCCGATGTTCGCTTCCGGCGCCGACCCGGATCAGGTCGCCGCGGAGTTGCTCCGGCGCACCAGTTCGCCGATCGCGGCGATCCGCGCCATCGCTATGGCTACCGGCATGGGCATCGGCGACGCCAAGTGGATCGTTCACCGTAACCTCGCCCCGGAGACACGTGCGGCGACGGAACGCTTCTGGGCCGACGCGATCGAAGCTCTCGACGAAGCCGACCGGCCGCCCGCCGAGGACGGCCGCGCGCATTGAAACCGCCGCAGCTGATCGCCGGCGTTTGCGCGTACACTGCGGGCGATGCAGCCGATCGCCTGGCAGGAACTCCGGGAACCGCTCCTGCGGCGCACACCGCCGCCGTACGGCTGGCGGCATCCGGAGCCCGTGCTGACCCCGGCCGAGCTCGATGACCTGCAGCGACAGATCGGTGTGGACCTGCCGGCCGACTACCAGCAGTACCTGCTGCACATCGGACGCGGTGGACCGGGGCCGTTCTCCGGTGTCATTCCGGTCCGCCACACGGGTGGCAGATGGACGTGGCACGGCGACGGATACGCGTTCGACCCGGCCCACCTTGCCGAGCCCTTCCCGTTGCGCCGTTCGGACTGGCAGCTCGTGGAAGATCTCGGTGCCGAGTATCCCGACTGGTTCACGTTCGCCCGCCAGCGCGGCTACGAAGACGCGGTGGACGCATGGCACCGACGGCACGACGGCATCGTGTTCGATCCCCGCCGGACCTACGGTGCGATCCCGATCTGCGACGAGGGCTGCGCGCTACGCGAATGGCTCGTCGTGACCGGCCCGGAACGCGGCAACATCTGGCTCGATCACCGCGCCGACGGCCGCGGCCTGACGCCGGCCTGGCTTCCCCACCACCGACGAGTCGCCTTCGCCCAGTGGTACCACGAATGGCTCCGAACGCTCGATGACGCACCGGCGTGAGACTGCCGATGGTGCCGGGGTGGCACACGGTCGAGCCTACGGGTGGAGGAGGAACTCGGCGAACTGCTGGACCCGGTCGAGGGTGATGCCGTTGCGCTGCTCCACCGCGAGGGGATGGTCCGTGGCCTCCAGCTCGATGAGCGGCCGGGAGCCGACCGGCTGCGTGTGGACGTGGGTCTTCAGGTGCAGGGTGGATGCCGGGTACACGGGCAGTTCGGTACACAGCCAGCCGAAGTACGGCGGCTCCTGCTCACGGCCGGGCGTCGTCCACAGGTCCAGTGAGCGCGCGAAGTTGGGCCTGCTCAGCGAGACCCACACCGTCCAGACGAAGTCGTGCTCCGCGTCGTGCACGGGAATGACCAGGCGGCCGTGGACGAAGAAGTGCTCGGCCTCGATGATGCACATGTCCTTGTCCAGCATGCTGCGCTCGTCGCCGGCCAGGCCGTCGTGCCAGGGTGCCGGGGCGTCCGAGCCGTACGAGAACGGCAGGCCCTCGTGCCGCTCGCCGCAGCAGCGGCACATGTAACCATGATCCGTCACCGGGCGACAGTAGCGCCCGCAGTGCTCAGACGTCACGAGCCCGCAGCAGGATCCCGCCGACCAGCAGTGACGCGGCCGACCAGGCGGCGAGCACGCCCAGGCCGGCCCAGGGGCCGATCGGCAGCCGGTCGAGGTTCGTCGTGGCCTGGACGGCCAGGCCAGCGCTCATCGGGGAACCGCGCTCGAGCAGGCGCTGCAGGTGCGGGTCGGGCACCATCTGCGTGAGCAGCGGCGGCAGGTACAGCAGCCCCAGCACGACCCCGATCGCGCCCCCGGAGTCGCGCACGGCCGCGGCCACCCCGAGGCTGAGCAGCGCGACCAGCACCAGGTAGGCGACGGTGCCCACGCCGGCGCGAAGCACCGGGCCCTCGGTGAGCGGGACGCGCGCGATGAGGAGCGAGGCGAGCACGGCCACGCCGGCCGCGGCGAACACGGCGACGGCAACGGCCGAAGCCTTCGCCGACAGGACCGCGGCACGGTTCGGGATCGCGGTCAGCGTGGTGCGGATCAGGGCCGTGCTGAACTCGCCGCTGACCGCGAGCACGGCCAGCACCGCGACCGGGGCCTGGCCGAGATAGACGCCGCTGAGGGCGAGCCGGGCCGGGTCGGTCCCGGGGCCGGGCGCGACGGCGGACACGGCGGCGCCCAGCGCGGCGGTGACGAACGCGGCGGCCGGCAGCAGCCACGCCGGGCCGGGCGTGGTGCGCAGCTTCGTCCACTCCGCGCGCAGGGCGCTCACGCGTCCCTCCGGCGCAGCAGGACCGCGGCCACGGCGAGGGCGAGCACCGTGTAGGCGGCCAGCACGGCCAGGCCGGCCCCGGGTGACAGCGGGTAGTAGCCGGCGGCCGGGGTGTAGACGCTGTCGACCTGGGGGTAGCGGGTGAGGGTCTGCTGCACGGCCAGGGCCGCGGCCGGCGTGTACGTCGTCAGCCACCCGGCCAGCGGCGCCGGCAGGAACGGGGTCCGGGCCAGCAGGTGCGGCAGCACCGTGGCGGCGACGACGGTGGTCACCGCGGTGGCGCTGCGGCGCAGGATGGTGCCGACGGCCAGCGCGAGCACGGCGGTGATCGCGAGCATCGCGGCGGTGCCGGCCGCGGCCCGCAGCAGCGTGCCGGGCGCCGCCGGGAACACGTAGATGCCGAGCCCGCGCACCAGCCGCAGCCACAGCGGCAGCGCGACCGCGGCGGCGGCCAGGCTGGTGGTGAACGTGACCGAGGCGAGGACGGCCGCCTTGGCCGCGAGCCCGCGAATCCGGCGCGGGTCGGCGCTCAGGCTGGTGCGGATGATGCCGTACCGGTACTCCGTCGTGATCATCAGCGTGCCCACGACGACGAGGACGATCAGGGCCGGGAACGTGCCGAAGAGCAGATCGGCGGCGGACGCGGCCACAGCGATGTCGTTGCGCGTGGCGGGGGCGAGATCGCCGGCTCCGGTCACGGTGAACCCGTCGCCGACCGGCGTGAACCCGCCGGTGACGCCGCGCGGGTAGCCGCCCATGGTCGCGGTGCCGGCGCCGACCTGCTCGCCGGTCCAGTCGCCCGCGGCCCAGCCGCCGGTGAGCCCGGGCGGGCCGAAGGTCGCGGTGGCCGCGTCGACAGCGGTGCCGAGGCCGTCGACCTTCGGCGGGCAGGCGACGAACAGCCCGGCCCGGACGGTCGCCGGCAGCCCGGGCAGCCGGACGGACCCGGCCGGCGTCCAGCGCGTCCCGTCGGCCGAGGCCTCCCCGGTGACCGTGTCGCCCGCGCGGGTGAGCCGCAGCCAGCGCAACCCCGCCGGCCCCACGGCGCGGTCGTGGACATAGTCGTACTGCATCCGCACGCCGTGCCCGCCCGTGGCCATCACCGCGGCGTACCGCGCGCCCGGCTCCGGCCCCGCGCTCACGATCAGCCCCGCCTTGGCCCAGGGCGCGGCCGGTCCGTCGAAGCCGACCGGCACGGTGATCTGCCCGTCGCCGGTCAGGGTGCGGTGCACGAAGTAGTAGGCGGCGCTGACCGGCCCGCCGTCCGGCCCGATCGGGATCGGCGACGCGTGCTCGGGCGGCCCGCCACCCAGTCCGGTCGCCGGGAACACGAGGATCATCAGCGCCGCGATCACGGTGCCGCGCAGCCAGCCGGGCACGGTGCGGAACTTCGTCCACTCGGCCGACAGCCGGCTCACGACGGCTCTCCCGCCCGGTAGTCGACGAACGCGCGGGTCAGCTCGAAATACGCCTCCTCGAGCGTGGCCCGGTGCGGCGTGAGCTCGGAGAAGGCCAGTCCACCGGCGGTGAGCACGGCCGCGACCCGCTCGGCCGCGAGCCCCCGCACGGTCAGCGCGCCGTCCGCGGCCGTCACCTGCGCGCCCGCGGCGGACAGGGCCGCTACGGCCGCCTCGGGTGCCGCGGTCCGCACGAGCACGCGATCGCCGGACGCGGCCGCGGTCAGCTCGGCGACGCCGCCGTCGGCGATCACCCGCCCGCGGCCGGCCACCACCACGTGGTCGGCCATCCCCTGCAGCTCCCGCATCAGGTGGCTGGACACGAGCACCGCCCGCCCCTGCGCGGCGAGGGCGCGCAGGAAGCCGCGCAGCCACACGATGCCCTCGGGATCCATGCCGTTGAACGGCTCGTCGAGCATGACCGCCGGCGGGTCGGCCAGCAGCGCGGCGGCCAGGCCGAGGCGCTGGCGCATGCCGAGCGAGTAGCCGCCCGCGGGGCGCCGGCTCGCCGGGCCGAGCCCGACCAGCTCCACCACCTCGTCGACGCGGCGGCGGCCCAGCCCTGCGACTGTGCGAGCCAGAGCAGGTGGTGCCGGCCGGTCCGGGCGGGGTGCAGCGCGGACGCGTCCAGGAGGGTGCCGAGGTGGCGCAGGGGGCGGCGCAGCGATGTGTAGGGGCGGCCGCCGACCAGCGCCTCTCCCGCTTCGGCGGCGTGCAGTCCCAGGACGATCCGCATGGTGGTGGACTTGCCGGCGCCGTTGGGCCCGACGAACCCGGTCACCCGCCCGGGCCCGGCGGTGAACGTCATCCCGTCCAGTGCGAGGGTGGAGCCGTACCGCTTGCGCAGCCCGGCCACCGCGATCGTGGCATCACTCATGGTCCGAAGTTCTACGCCGCGAGCGGTCACAGCCCGGTGCCAAAGCCTGTGACCGTGCTGTCACCTCCCGCCTGGCATGGTGGTGGCATGAAGGTGCTGGTCGTGGAGGATCATCGGGCGCTCAACGCGCTGATCGCCGGTGGGCTGCGGCGCGAGGCGATGGCGGTCGACGCCGCCGTCGA
This sequence comes from Dactylosporangium sp. NPDC000244, assembly GCF_040300725.1. Taxonomy (NCBI): domain Bacteria; kingdom Bacillati; phylum Actinomycetota; class Actinomycetes; order Micromonosporales; family Micromonosporaceae; genus Dactylosporangium; species Dactylosporangium sp. NPDC000244. The sequence goes on along the minus strand of NZ_JBEPEH010000015.1, from coordinate 256,888 downwards.
CGGGTCCGCGGCGCTGACACGGCTGGCCGCGACCCGTTACGACGTCGTGGTGCTCGACCGCGACCTGCCCGGCGTGCACGGCGACGAGGTCTGCCGGCGGATCGTGGCCGGCGGGTCGGGCGCCCGCGTGCTCATGCTCACCGCGGCCGGGACCGTCCGAGACCGGGTCGAGGGGCTCGGCCTCGGTGCCGACGACTACCTGGCGAAGCCGTTCGACTTCGCCGAGCTCGTGGCCCGCATCCGGGCGCTGGGCCGCCGCAGCACCCCGGCGCTGCCGCCCGTGCTGGACAACGGCGACCTGACCGTGGACCCGAACCGCCGGGTCGCCTCGCGGGCGGGGCGGCGACTGGAGCTGAGCCCGAAGGAGTTCGCGGTGCTGGAATACCTGCTCGCCGCGGCCGGCCGCGTGGTCTCCGCCGAGGAACTCCTCGACCGGGTGTGGGACGAGGCCGCCGACCCGTTCACGACCACGGTGAAGACCACCGTCGGCCGGCTGCGGGGCAAACTCGGCCCGCCGCCGGCCATCCACACCGTCCGCGAGGGCGGCTACCGCATCGGCGAGCCGTGAAGCCGCGGCGCCGGCTGCGGACCCGGTTGGCGTTGGCGCACGGCGCGATCGCCTTCGCCGGCGGCAGCCTGCTGCTGATCTTCGTCGACATCCCGCTACTCGTCGCCGGGAACACGAGCCCGGCCGGGCGGCCCGGCGACGCCCGGGCGGTGAGCAACCTCGGCCAGGTGCTGCGGTACGACGCCGTCGCACTCGCCGTCATCGCCGCGGCGTCCTTCGCGCTCGGCTGGATGGTCGCCGGGCGGGCGCTGCGGCCCCTGCGCGTCATCACCGACACCGCCCGCCGCCTGTCCGCCGACAACCTGACCGACCGGCCACGGGTCCCGGCCGGCTATCGGGAGTTCGCCGACCTCGCCGACACCCTCGACGGCCTGCTGCACCGGCTGCACGCGGCGCTCACCGCGCAGCGGCAGTTCGTCGCCAACGCCTCCCACGAGCTGCGCACCCCGCTGACCGTGCAGCGGACCCTGCTCCAGCTCACCGTCGCCGACCCGGACGCGAGCGCCGAGACGCTGCGGGCGACCTGCCACGAGCTGCTGGACCTCGGCCGCCAGCAGGAGCACCTCATCGACGCGCTGCTGACCCTGGCCTCCGGCTACCGGCCGGTCGAGCGCTGGGAGCGCTTCGACATCGCCGCCCTGGCCCGCCAGGCGGTCCTCGACCGCGCGGCCGAGGCCGAGGCCCGGGGCGTCGACGTGCGCACCGCGCTCGACCCGGCCGAGGTGAGCGGCGATCCGCGCCTGGTCGCGAGCCTGGTGGCGAACCTGGTCGGCAACGCCGTGCGGCACAACGCGCCCGGCGGCACCGCCGAGGTGGTCACGATCGCACCGGGCCGCCTCGTGGTCGCCAACACCGGGCCCGCGGTCCCGCCGGCCGAGCTCGGCCGGCTGTTCGAGCCGTTCCAGCGGCTCGGCACCGACCGCACCGACCAGACCGACGGGCACGGTCTCGGGCTGGCCATCGTCGCCGCCATCGCGCACGCGCACCGGGCGCCGCTCGACGCGCGGCCGGGGCCGCAGGGCGGTCTGCGGATCACCGTCGACTTTCCGGCGGAGCGCGACGATGAGCCGCTCGACGGCGAACCCGGCATGCGCGCAGACGGACGGAGCGCCGGTCGGGCTGGCGGCGCCGGTGCTGAGCGGTCCGGCGGCGTCAGTCGAACCGACGGCATCAGTCGGACCAGCGGCGGCGGTCGGGCCAGCGGCGGCGGTCGGGCCAGCGGCGGCGGTGCCGATGCCGGTCGAACCGGCGGCGGTGCCGGTCGAACCGGCGGCGGCGATGCCGGTCGAGCCGACGGCGGCGATGCCGAGCGCGGGCCGCCCGAGCCCGGCCCGGGCGCCGATGTGCGGCAGCGTCGGTGATCGCGAGGTCCAGGCGCCGGCGGTGAGGGAATTGAACCCAGATTTCACCAGAAGTATCCGCCGGCTGCGCACCGCGATCGATGCCGAGTCTAGGCACCGGGGCGAGGGCTCCGCACCGGGTTTCTTCCCGGAATAGTGCCAGGGCGTCGGGACGAGGCTGGCGCCGCGGCGGGAAGACCATACGTTCCCGGCATGACGAGAAGCCGCACCGGCATCCTGGTGGCGCTCGCGGCCGCCGTGGTGGCGGCCGCGGCCGTCCTCGGTGCCCAGCTGATCAGCCTGGGCTCGGCGCCGGCCGCGTACGCCGCGGCCGCGTTCGAGCGCACCGGGCCCGTCGTGGGGCCGGACGAGAACCCCCTGTACGCGATCCGGGCCGTCCTGCAGGGGCAGTCAGAGGCGATGGTCAAGGGCGACCGCGACGGGTACCTCGCCGCGTTCCCCGTGGCCGCGCCGGAGCTGCGGGACCGGGCCGGGCGGCGGTTCGACTCGCTGACCGCGCTCGGCGTGCGGCGCTGGGACCTGACCACGAACGGGGTGCCCGGCCTGCTCAACGGCGTGTGGCGGCTGCCGGTCTCGGTCGGCTACTGCTTCGACACCCCGGACTGCACCCCGCTGCCGCTGCTGCTCGACACGGAGTGGACGGTCGCGCACGGGCGGGTGCGGCTCGCGGGGTGGGAGCAGACCGACCGGCCCTGGGACACCACGCGGCTCACGGTCCGCCGGGGCGAGCGGGTCACCGTCGCCGGGGCCGAGTCCGTCGACCCGGACGCGCTCGGCGCGCTGCTGCGCGCCGCCGAGGCCGCCGCGCCGACCGACGACCGGGTCGCGCGGTCGTTCGGCGGGCCGCCGCGGCGGTACCACGTGTTCGTCGCCGGGGACGAGGAGTGGACGACGTGGTACGACGGCGAAACGGAGAATGCGGCCGCCTATGCGATCCCGTTGCAGCCGGGCACCGCCGACGTCGTCGTCGACCACCGCCAGATCCTGTCCGACGCGTGGAACACGCAGCTGCTGACCCACGAGTTCACGCACGTGGTGACGCTCGACGGCAACCGGCCCGCTCCCGGCTCGTGGTGGCTCGTGGAGGGCATCGCCGAGTACGTCGCGAACGCCGACGGGGCCGCGCTGCGCAAGGATCTGCGGGCTGTGCAGGCGTACGTGAAGGCCGGCCGGTGGGACGGCACCGTCGCGCTCGGGGCGCCCGCGGACGGCACGTCGCTGGACGACACCGTGGCCCGTTACGGCATCGCGCTGCTCGTGGTGACGTACCTGGCCCAGCACTTCGGCGAGGCAAAGCTGTTCGCGTTCTTCACCCAGGTCGTGCGCAAGGGTGTGAGCCCGGACGCGGCGGCGGGGGCGGCCCTCGGCGCGGACTGGGCCGCGGTGGTGAGGGACGCCGCGGCGTCGGTGCGGGTGGCGGCGGCTCAGTAGCATCGGCGCATGAATGCCGGCCGATCGATGCTCGTCCTGGGTCTGCTGCTGCTCGCCGGGGGTCTCGTGTACACCGTCGTGTACTACCTCACCCAGGGCTTCTACGACGTGAGCGCCCCGCTCGCGGACCTCGGCTACGCGAACCTGGCGGTCGCGGGCGGGGCGCTGTGCATCGGCCTGGTGCTGGCGATCACGGGCGGCGTCACGATGGCCGGCGCCCGCCGCCGGTAGGTCCCACAGCCCGCGGCAGAACAGCGCGGCCACGGGCGGCGTCACAATGGCCGGCGCCCGCCGCCGCTAAGTCCTAGAGGCCGCGGCAGAACAGCGCGGCCGGAGCGCCGTTGGAGCCGATCCGCCGGGTGAAGGCGATGCCCGCCGCGTACTCCCCGTCGCCGCACTGCCCCTTGTAGTGCCCGCTCGCGAAGTCCCCGCCGTGCGCATCGGCGGGCCGGTTGTCGCCGCGGTCGAACCAGACGGTCCGGCCGCCGGACGGCATCGCGGCCCCCGACGGGGCGCACAGGGCGCTGGAGACCGTCGCGCCGCGCACGGCGTACCCGATCAGGAACGAACCGTCCGGGCACTGGAACTTCGTGTAGCCGCCCGCCCAGTCCGTGGTGACGTAGCGCTCGCTCGTGACCACCTGCGCCGCGGACGAGACCGGCCACGCGGGCTCCCGCCCGGCGTCGGTGCACAGGCTGCGGTTGCCGTCTCGGGCGAGTCCGACCAGCCGCTGCCCGTCGGGGCAGGCGGCCTTGCGCGCGCCCGAGTCCCAGTCGGGCAGCGCCCGCATCCGCAGCGACTGCACGAAGTCGCCGTGGTCGGGGCTGAGCATCGCCCAGTGCGCGACGGGCTCGACGACGCCGGTCCGGCCGGGCGCGGCGACGAGCCGGTGCCAGTCCGCGGCCCGCCAGTCCCCGCCGTCGTCGATGCCGAGCAGGTGGCCGGAGCGGTCCCAGCTCAGCAGCGCCCAGCCGTTGCCGGTGCCGTTGTCCTGCCAGCCGACCAGCGGCCAGTACGCGAAGTCGGTGTCGTGCGCGACGAGATAGTCGACGAAGTTGGCGAACCAGGCCCGGCTCTTCGCGTCGCTGCCGAAGCGGCCGATGCCGAACTCGCTCACCCACAGCGGCGCGGTGTAGTGGCGGGCGGCCTCGTCGGCGACGTAGAACGCCTCCTGCTGCAGGGTCGCGAACAGCTCGTCGCGGCTCAGGTCGCGGTAGCGGGGGTCGCTGGTCTCGCCGACGCCGGTGGCGCCGCTGTGGTGCGGGCCGGTGTAGTCGTAGAAGTGCGCGGCCAGCACGAGCTTGCCGGAGCGCACGAGCGCCGGCGAGAGGGTGCGGACCGGCTCCAGGGTCGGGCGGCCGTGCGCGAACCCGTCGACTGGGATGCCGGTCCAGTTGATCCCCTCGATGATGATCAGCATGTCCGGATCGGCCTCGGCCAGGATCCGGTCGCCGAGCCGCTGGGCGGCGGCGAACCAGTCGTGGTTGTCGCCGAGGCCCCAGTTCGGGTCGTCCCACACGTTGCGGCGGACCTCGTTGTACAGGTCGGCGCCGACGACGCGCGGATTGGTGCGGTACCGGCGGACCATGAACAGCCAGTCGGACTGCCAGGTGTCGTCGGACTGGCTCGCGTTCCACCGCTCGTTGCCGTCCACGCCACAGCACCAGCGGGTGGTGTTGGTGTGGTTGTTGAGGATCACCGCGAGCCCCGCCCCGGTGAGCGCGGCCACGGCGGCGTCGTAGACCTGCAGCGGCGTGAGCCCCCGCAGGGCCGGGTTGGCGGCCACGGCCGCGTCGGTGACCGGCCGGGTGTCGTGCACCATCTCGTTGGAGAAGGGCAGCCGGACGCTGTTGATCCCGGTCGCCACGAACTGCGCCACGATCGTGTCCAGCGCCACCCGGTCCAGGCCGAGCGGGACCCGGCCCGAGTTCTCCCCCGCGTGGTGGTTCGCGTCGGCCTCGGGATCGCCGGAGCCGTTCCAGGTGCCGCTCGCGCCGTGCCAGTTGCCGGCCTTGAGCTTGAACCGGCGGCCGTCGGCGTCCACGACGTACCGCCCCCGCGTGCTCAGCGGCGGCGTCCACTGCGCTTCCGCGGCGGTCGCGGTCGTTTGGAAGCTGACGAGCGGCATGAGTCCGGCCACCAGCGCCAGCACGAGCAGAACCCGCTTCATATCGATGAGCGTAGCTGAAAAGTCAGCACTCGAACTGGATGCGACGCCCCGGAGGTACCGTTCTCGGCGTGACGGACTACGGGATGCTGCTGCACGCGTACGGCCGGGCCGAGGACACGCCCGGTCACCTGGCCGCCCTCACCGGTGGCGACGAGGCGGCGCGCGGCGCGGCGATGCAGCACCTGTGGGGCGCCATCATCCACCAGGGCACCCCGTGGATCGCGACTCCGCCGGCCGCCGCCACCGTCGCCGAGCTCCTCCCGGACGTGCCCGACCCCGCCCTGCGCGCGAACCTGCTGAACTTCCTGGCCGCGGTGGCCGAGGCCGCCCAGCCGACCCTGGACCTGACCGAGTTCGCCGCGTGGGAGGACGTCGAGGCGGCCGTCAACGCGGCCATCGAGGAGGACGACGACGAGGCGATCTACGGCGACGAGCTCCTCGGCAACGCCGTCTACGCCCGCGCGATCGCCGGCTGCCGCGAGGCCGTCCCCGCGATCCTGGCCGCCGCCCAGGCCGCCCTGTCCGATCCGGATCCGGGTGTACGCGCTGCTGCCGGTCACGCCATCGGTGCCTGCGCCGCGGTGCTGCCGCCGGCCCCCGGGCTGGAGGAGCTGCTCGTCACCCACGCCGCCGCGGCCGGGCCGGACGAGCGCGCCGCCCTGGTGCTGGCCATGGGCGAGCTGGGCCTGGCGCCGAGGGCGTTCCTGTCCGATCCGCATCCGGGTGTACGTGCCTGCGCCGCCCTGGCCCTTCCAGGCGACGAGGCCGCGACGGAGGAGATCCTCACAGCGCTGCTGGACCCGGCCGGGACCGATGCTTGGTTCACGTCGAAGCCGCCGCAGTTCCCGATGCGCGTGCGGTTCCCGCTGATCGTCGCCGCGGTGGAGCGGGTCGCGGACCCGGCGCACCTGCTCCCGGCCGCCCTCGCGCTGGCCCCGGTCGCGTCCATCCACACCGCGCGCAGCGACTGGGGCCTGCTGCTCAAGGTCCTGCCCGAGCCGCAGCGCGCCGAGTACCTGCGCGCCCTGGCCGCGAACGGGGACCTGTGGGACCCCCGCAACGGCTCGGCCGGCCTGGTCTTCCGCGAGCTGGGCCTGCCCTACGACCGCGCGGCGTACGCCTGAGTCAGCGGGCCGCGAGCCAGGACGCGTAGGTGATGCGGCCGATGCGCGCGCCCGGGCCCGTCACCAGGGAGTCGTCGGTGATGACGGCGCCGAAGTAGGGCGCGGTCGCGTCCGTCACGACCTGCGGGGCCGATCCGACCGCCCGGCGCACGAACTCGTCCAGGCCGATCTTCTCCGGGCCGCCCAGCTCCACGATGCCCTTCACCGGCTCGCCCGGCACGACGTCGGCCAGCGTCGCGGCCACGTCGTCCGCCGCCACCGGCTGCAGCTTCGCCGGCGTCAGGTGGGCCGTGCCGTCCGGCCCGGTCGACGCGGCCGCGATGCCCGCGGCGAACTCGAAGAACTGCGTCGCACGCACGATGGTGTACGGCACCGGCCCGGCCGTGATCAGGTCCTCCTGCGCGACCTTCGCCCGCAGGTAGCCGCTGTCCGGCCCCCGGTCGGCGCCGACGATCGACAGGGCGACGTGGTGCCCGACGCCGGCCCGCGACGCCGCCTCCAGCATGTGCGCCGTCGACGCGCGGAAGAACGCGAGCACGTCGTCGTCGGCGAACGACGGCGAGTTCGTCACGTCGACGCTGACGGCGGCGCCCGCGAGCACCTCGTCCAGGCCCGTGCCCGCGACCGTGTCGACCCCCGAGCTCGGCGACGCGGCGACCGCCTCGTGCCCGGCCGCCGTGAGCAGCGCGATCAGTTTGCGGCCGATGAGCCCGGTGCCGCCGAAGACCACAACCTTCATGACCATCCTCCAACTCGGATAAGTTTTGTCCGAGAACGACTGTACCCGGATACATCATGTCCGAGTCAAGTAGGATGGCCGGGTGAAGATGTCGGGTGGTGTCGAGTGGGCGCTGCACTGCTGCGTGGTCCTGACCGCGGCCGCCGGGCCGGTGCCCGCCGCGCGCCTGGCCGAGCTGCACGACGTCTCCGGCAGCTACCTGGCCAAGCAGCTGCAGAGCCTGGCCCGCGCCGGGCTCATCCATTCGGTGCAGGGTCACGCCGGCGGCTACGCGCTGACCCGGGATCCGGCGAACATCACGGTGCTGGACGTCGTCGCGGCGGTCGACGGCGCCGCCCCGGCCTTCACCTGTACCGAGATCCGCCAGCGCGGCCCCCTGGCCACCCCGGCCGAGGCGTGCGCGATCCCGTGCCCCGTACATCGCGCGATGATCGCCGCCGACGAGGCCTGGCGAGCGGCGCTGCGGGATGTGACCATCGCGGATCTGGCGGCCGGCGTGACGAGCGACTACGGCCCGGGCACGTTCGACGGCATCCGGCGATGGCTGGGGTGAACTCGGGCAGGCCTGGAGTGAGCCCGGAGTGAGCCCGGGTGAACAGGGCCGGCGCCACCCCACACGTGAGCGCCGGCCCCGGTTCCACCCGTGGAGCGAGAAGGCCTATGGGAGGCGGACGATCACCTGCTCGACGTCGGCGTCCGCCTCGATGACGACGCCGGCCGACGCCGTGTCCGTGTTCGTGTCCGCGGGAGCCAGCCGGCCGGCGTCCACGGCCGCCACCGTGTCGACGCCGGCCAGCTGCACCCGCCAGGGCGCCGCGCTCCCGCCGCGGCGCACCTCGACGACGGTCCCGGCCCGGCGCACGGTGAACGTGGCGGCGGGCCGGCCCTGCGGGGTCGGGACCTCGACGGTCGTGGCCGCGCCGTCCTCGAGCTCGAAGACGCGCAGGGTCACCCCGTCGGCGTACTCGTAGTCGGGGCGGTCGTCACGCGCCCCCAGTGCGATGACCGAGCCGGGCCGGACGAGCACCGGCAGGTCGCCGATCCCGTACCGGCGGCTGACCCAGCCCGGCCCGGTCAGCACCTCCCCGCCGCGCAGGTCCGTCCAGCGGCCCTCGGGCAGGTAGAACGTGGTGTCGCCGCCGGCGCTGAACACCGGGGCGACGAGGACGCAGCCGCCGAGCATGAACTGCCGGTCCAGGTGCGCGCAGGCCGGGTCGTCGGGGAACTCCAGCGCCATCGGCCGCATCATCGGCACGCCCTCGCGGTGGGCGGTGACGGCGGCCGCGAACAGGTACGGCATGAGCCGCGCCTTGAGCCGGGTGAACTCGCCGAGCACGGCGACCGCCTCGTCGCCGAACAGCCACGGCACCCGGTAGGACCCGCTGCCGTGCAGGCGGCTGTGCGAGGACAGCAGCCCGAACGGGATCCAGCGGATGAACACGGCCGGGTCCGGGGTGCCCTCGAAGCCGCCGATGTCGTGGCTCCAGAAGCCGAACCCGGACATCGCCAGCGACAGCCCGCCGCGCAGGCTCTCCGCCATCGACGGGAAGGTGGAGGAGCAGTCGCCGCCCCAGTGCACCGGGAACTGCTGGCCGCCGGCGGTCGCCGAGCGGGCGAAGAGCACGGCCTCGCCGTCGCCGCGGTGCTCGCGCAGGACGTCGAAGACGGCCTCGTTGTACAGGTGCGTGTAGTAGTTGTGCATCCGCACCGGGTCGGAGCCGTCGTGCCAGACCACGTCGGTGGGGATGCGCTCGCCGAAGTCCGACTTGAACGCGTCCACGCCGAGGTCGAGCAGGCCGCGGAGTTTCGCCTGGTACCAGGCCTTCGCCTCCGGGTTGGTGAAGTCGACCAGGCCCATGCCGGCCTGCCAGCGGTCCCACTGCCAGACGTCCCCGCCGGGGTACGTGACCAGGTACCCGTTCGCGGCCCCCTCGGCGAACAGGGCGGAGCGCTGCGCGATGTACGGATTGATCCACACGCAGATCCGCAGACCTCTGGCCTTGAGCCGGGCGAGCATGCCGGCCGGGTCCGGGAACGTCTCCGGGTCCCACTCGAAGTCGCACCAGTGGAACTCGCGCATCCAGAACGTGTCGAAGTGGAACACCGACAGCGGCAGGCCGCGCTGCTGCATGCCCTCCACAATGGACGTGACGGTGGCCTCGTCGTAGTTCGTGGTGAACGACGTGGACAGCCACAGCCCGAACGACCACGCGGGCGGCAGCGCCGGGCGGCCGGTCAGCGCGGTGTACTTGCGCAGCACGTCCTTCGGGGTCGGGCCGTAGATCACGAAGTACTCCAGCACCTGCCCCGGCACCGAGAACTGCACCCGCGACACCGCCTCGGAGCCGACCTCGAACGAGACCGGGCCCGGGTCGTTGACGAACACGCCGTAGCCGCCGCTGGTGACGTAGAACGGCACGTTCTTGTACGCCTGCTCGCTGCTGGTGCCGCCGTCGGCGTTCCACACGTCGACGGTCTGGCCGTTCTTCACCAGCGGGCCGAAGCGCTCGCCGAGGCCGTAGACGGTCTCGCCGACGCCGAGCTCGAGCTGCTCGCGCAGGAAGTGACCGTCCCCGGTGGACAGTGCCGCCATCGCCTTGCGCGGGCTGGTGGTGAGCACCCGGCCACCGGCCGTGAACTCCAGCCGCCACTCGTCGCCGAGGGCGAAGCGGGCGGACAGCTCACCGGAGGTGAACGTGGCGTACTCCTCGTCGCGGGTCACCTTCGGCGAGGCGGCGGGGTCGGCCTCGATGCGGAAGTGCGGGCCGCGGTCGACGCCGCCGGCGTACCGGGTGACGCGCACGGCGATCACGTCCGGGGCCGGGGCCGTGCACCGCACGGTCAGCAGCGGCATGTTGAGCGTGTCGCCGCGCTCCACGATGCGCTTGGCCGGCGCGTAGACCGTGAGCCGGTCGGCGCGGACCTCGACGTCGCGGACGTGCACGGGGTACTGCGGCTCGACGCCGGGGCGCAGCTGCCAGTACCCGTCGGTGAACTTCATGCGGGCTCCATTTGGGTTTTCACTTGACCGCGCCCGCCGTGACGCCCCGGGTCAGGGTGCGCTGGAAGACGAGGAAGAACAGCACCGCGGGCAGGATGCCCAGCAGCGCGGAGGCGCTCGTCGCGGTCGCGTCGAGGTCGTGTTCGCCCTGCAGCAGGGCGAGTGCGAGCGGCACGGTCTGGTTGCTGTTGGAGACGAGGAAGACGAGCGGGATGAACAGCTCGTTCCACGTCCAGATGAAGAAGAACGTGAACAGCACCGCGAGGGTCGGGCGGCTGACCGGGGCGACGACGCGCACCAGGGTGCGCAGCCGGCCGGCGCCGTCCATCGCGGCCGCGTCCAGCAGCTCCGGCGGGAACTCCGCGAGCACCGAGGAGAGCAGGAAGGTGCCGAACGCGCTCTGAATCGCGGTGAAGATGATGATCATCGTGATCTGGGAGTCGTACAGGTCGATCTGTGTGGCGATGTGGTACAGCGGGTAGATGAGGCTTTCCTGCGGTACGAGGTTGGCCACCAGGAAGGCGGCCAGGAACCAGCGGCGGCCGCGGACCCGGCCGATGCCGAGCGCGTAGGCGTTGAGCAGCGAGAAGCCGACGCCCAGCACGGCCACGGAGCCGGCGATGACGGCGCTGTTGACGAGCACCTGCCCGAAGTCGGCGCGAGTCCAGAATGCCTTGATGCCCGCGAACGAGATGTGGGTCGGCAGGCCGAGGGGCCCGACGGCGGCGTAGTCCTGCGGCGTCTTGACCGCGTTGACAAGGATCAGCGCGAAGGGCGCCACGACGAGCAGGACGACGACGAGCAGCGCGGCGAGCACGAGGTACTTCCTCATCGCTGCACCCGGATGAACGCGAAGGTCAGCCCGACGATCAGCACCGCGAGGACGGTGGAGATGGCCGAGGCGTAGCCGACGCTGGCGTTCTGGAAGTAGTTCTGCCACGCGAAGTACGAGGGCACCAGGGTCGCGTTGCCGGGGCCGCCGCCGGTGAGGACGAAGATCTGGGCGAAGATCTTCAGCGCGGCGATCGTCGTGGTGATGAGCACGACGCCGATCTCCGGCCGGATCTGGAACAGCGCGATGCGGGTGAAGCGCTGCCACCAGCCGGCGCCGTCGAGGGAGGCGGCCTCGTACAGCTCGGGGTCGACCCGTTGCAGCCCGGCCATGAACATGACCACCGGGTAGCCGATCTGCACCCAGACCATGACGGCCATGACGGTGTACAGCGCGTAGTGCTCGTCGCCGAGCCAGTTGCGCGCCAGCGAGCCCAGCCCCACCTTGTCCAGGATGGAGTTGAGCACGCCGTAGTTCGGGTGCAGGATCCAGCCCCACACGATGCCGGTGACGGCGAGCGGCAGCACCTGGGGCAGGTAGAAGCCGGAGCGCAGCGCCCGGGCGGTGCGGCCACCCAGGCGCGGCGCGACGTAGTCGAACAACAGGGCGGCGAGGAACAGGCCCAGCAGGGTCGGTACCACCGCCATCGCGACGATCATGAACGCGATGTTCTCGAAGGACTTCCAGAACCTGTCGTCGTGCAGCAACCGGTCGTAGTTGGCCAGGCCGGCCCAGCGCGGGGTGCCCACGCCGGACCACTGCGTGAAGCTCGTGCCCACCGTCATGAGCAGCGGTACCGCCACCACGAGCGTGCACAGCAGGAGACCCGGAACCAGGAACGGCCAGTAGCCCTTGCGGCGGCTCATCACTTGCCGACGTTCGCCAAGTTGTCGTTGTACGGCTTGGCGATCTCGTCGAGCACCGCGTCCGGCTTGGCCGAGCCGTTGATGAGCTTCTGCCCGCCGGCCACGAGCACGTCGTAGTAGCCGGGGGCCGGCCAGTCCGGGTAGAAGGCGAGGCCGTCCTGCTTGGCGATGGTCTCGTAGTTGGCGATCAGCTCCTTGCTCTTGGCATCCGTGATCTTGTCGGTCTCGGCGGCGACGGGGATGCCGCCGGAGTTGCCCAGCAGGTTCTGGATCTCGGGCTTCATCGTGATGTCGATGAAGTCGTACGCCAGCTTCTTGTTCTTCGCCTTGGCGGGCACGACCCACAGGTTGCCGCTCGAGCCCGGGTAGAGCTTGCTGCCCGGGAACAGGAACGTGCCCCACTGGAACGAGGCCTCCTTGACCAGCCGGCCGTACCACCAGCTGCCGGAGATCATGATCGGGAACTTCTGCTGCTCCCACGCCTGGCCCATGTCCTCGGCCTTGATGCCGGCCGAGCTCTTGTCGATGAAGCCCTTCGACACCCAGTCGCTGAACGTGTTCGCCGCGTACGTCCACTCCGGACCATGGAAGTCGACCTTGTTCTTGTACAGCTGGTAGTCCTCGACCCACGAGCGGGACGCCTTCGACAGGGCGAGCGAGTACAGGATCTGCTGGGCCGGGTACTCGGCGCCGCCGAGGCTGATCGGCGTGACGCCGTTGCCCTTGAACGTGGACATCGCGGTCTCGAGCTGCTCGAACGTCGTGGGAACCTGGATGTTGTACTTCGCGAAGAGGTCCTTGTTGTAGTACACCATCACGTATTCGGCATAGTTGGGCACGCCGAACCACTTCCCGCTGCCCATCACGCCGCGGGTGTCGTACTTCGCGGTGGTCGCGAGGCCGGGCGAGAGCGTCTTGCTCCAGCCGCGCTGGTCGGCCTCGGCGGTAAGGTCGGTGAGCAGCCCCTGCTTCGAGAGCAGCCCGGCGCTGGCGTTGCCCTTGTTGTACTCCATGACGTCCGGCGCGTCGTTGGAGTTGAGGATCATGCTGGCACTCTGGCGGATCTGCTCGAAGCTCTTCTCCTCGAACGTGACCTTGACGCCGGGGTGGGCGGCCTCGAACTGCTTGATGGCCTCGGCCCAGGCGATGCCCATGGCGCTCGTCGCGCCCTCGTAGTGCCAGAGTTTCAGGGTCTTGCCATCGCCCTGGGCGTCGTCACCACCACAGGCGGTGAGCGAGCCGGTGATGGCGAGCATGGCCGCCGCGGCTACAGCGGCGCTGCGGATGCGCGTGAACACGTCTGCTCCTGATTGGAAGGGTGTGACGCGGCGGGGGGTGTCGCCGCGCGCGGTTGCGGTGCGCAGTCGGTCTCGTTCACTGGTGCGTCTTCGCGGCTTCCGATGGGGTTTGTCGAAATCGTGTCGAAGCGCTTCGACTGGCAAGTTACGAACTTGCGCGGCGATTGTCAACAGTCGATCGAATCGGCGCTGGTGCGGCGGGGTGTGATCGAGAAACTTCCAGATCTCTATTTCGCGGGGCGCGGCTGGATGCTTGATATGTCGGGCGCTTCGCGCCACGACATATCCGCATTTTTCGCCCGACGGGTCATTCGCCCGATTCTGCGCGGACGTCGCCGTTCGAGCCTTCAGCCCGCGGCATGCCCGGCGTCGCGCTCACGGTTAGCCGATCTCCGACCCGCGCGACGGTGGCGCTCCTCGCTGGTCGCGTCGTGGCCGTTTCTGATCGCTCGGCTGCCCCGCACACACTTGGCTGCTCAGGCGTGCCACCGACCGCGCCTCACCCATGCATCCCGGCGCTCGGAACTGAGGAGGCCGGCCACCGACCGCGCCTCGCCTACACCGCACCGGCACTCAAAGCGGAACAGGCCGCCGCCGACCGCGCCTCACCCACGCCACCCGGGCACTCAAAGCGGAGCAGGCCACCACCGCCCACGCCTCAGCCACACCGCCC